>USPE01000106.1 GCA_900556545.1 uncultured Peptococcaceae bacterium
AAATGTGTGCCTTTTGGCATCGTCATATTCCACGGGTTCTTGTTATTTCTTAGGTCCCAATTATCTTGCACTTCCTTTTAGCAAAAGTATTTTATATATACTTTGCTTTCTTGCATGTAGTTAATTGACAATAGTAGAATCCTTCATCAAGTAGACAGCTGTCCGATATGACATAAGCATCAAAAATAATGCCGCCTGGTTTTGTTACTCGAATGGCTTCTTGTAAAGCTTTTCGTTTATCGGCAACGGTATAAAGATGATACAGCGGGCCAAGCAGCAGCGTGATATCGTATTGGTTATCTGGAGAGGCTGATAAGTTTAGTGCGTTGCCCTCAGTGATGGTAATTGCTTCTGTGGGCAATGTATGTTGGCGGAAAATTTCGATATTGTGAGCAACCAGTTCCATTGCATCAACAGTATATCCCTGCTGTGCCAGTGTATGGGAATAGCGGCCCGTTCCAGCGCCAATTTCCAGTATGCAACTGCTGGGGGAAAGATATTTTTGGATATAGTGCATGGTAGTGAAAAAGTTCATAGATACTCCACTATAGAGTATGGTTATATTGGGCATGCGCATATTTTCGGCAATCGATGGACAAATAATTAAATAAATTCTTTTGGAAAAATAAAAAAACTATTGACCGATAGTAGCAACCGCAAATTATAATCGGTTGTGTCAAGCGATGAAAACAATCGGATTGTAGCATGAAAAGTAAAAAATGGTAAACGTGAAAGGAGGTTCTTTTACAGGAATGTGTTGTTTCTGCAAGACAGAGCGTAAAAACATAGGGGTACTGGAATTACAATGAAGGAGCAAAACGGTTGGTATTATAAGATTGGTTAGGATAAAACTAGGAGGGTATTTAAATGGACAAATTTACGTATGTTTGTCAAACAAAGGTTTATTTTGGGGAAGGTTGTTTAAAAGAGGCGCTTTCAGTAGAATTAGGCAAATATGGTCCTACGGTCATGTTGGCTTATGGCGGCGGCTCTATCAAAAAGAACGGCATCTATGATGAGATTTGCCGGTTGCTTTTACAAGCAGGGAAAAATATTGTGGAGTTTTCCGGTATTATGCCAAATCCCACATATCGAAAAGTGCAAGAAGGTGCAGCTTTTATTCGGAAATATCATGTGGACTTGATTTTGGCTGTTGGTGGAGGCAGTGTAATTGATTGTTGTAAAGCAATTTCTGCCCAAGCTGTATTGGATGAAGATATCTGGGAGCTGGAATATATAAAAGGAGTTTTTCCAACAAAAGGAATCCCGTTGGGAGCAGTGGTTACGGCTTCTGGTACAGGTGCTGAAATGAACAACGGCGCCGTAATTACCCATGAAGATAAGAACTGGAAAGGGGGAATTTTGGCAACAGCCGCATCTTTTGCAGTGCTTGATCCTGCATATACAAGTTCAGTTCCATCTATGCAGGTGATTTCCGGTGCTTTTGATACTTTAAGTCATGCAATGGAAACCTTTTTGGGGAATTCGGACCAGAATAATGTATCAGACGACATCGCATTGGCTGTTATGAGAAATACTGTGGTAAATATGCGGCGATTGCTTGCAGACCGAAACGATATGCAGGCAAGAAGTAATTTGATGTGGGATTCTGCTATGGCAGAAAACGGAATTTTGAAATGCGGAAGGCAGACAGATTTTCAGGCTCATCAAATAGAACATCAACTTGGTGCCTATACCGATTGTAACCATGGACAGGGGCTGGCAATCATTCAACCAGTATATTATCGACATATTTTGAAAGATGCACCAGAAAAGTTTACGCGGCTGGCTAGAATGGTTTTCGATCAAGATAGTCCAGAAGCAGGGCTAGATGCCTTTGAGACACTTATAAAAGACTGCGGACTTCCCACTAGACTGAAAGCGTTAGAGTCTACAGTGGAAATTACACCAAATTTGCTGCGACAGGTAGCAGATACTGCTGCTGTTATCAAATGCAGTCCCAGAGAATTGAGCCGAGATGAAATTTATGAAATTCTTTGTGCGTGCTTATAAAAATTAATCACAGGAGAAAGAACGTGAAAAACAAGAATGTTTAAAAGAATCGTTGGTTTTATAATGGCTGTTATCATGGCATGTTCTTTTGTATCCTGTGGTCAGACTGTAATAGCAATAAATTTATTACAGCAAATGAATTACTTTGATAAAAAAGGTATTGATGCTTATTTGGCAGAGAGTAGATTGTCTGGTAATTGAGTTTGCGAGATTTAATGAAATGATTATTTATCCTAGGAGGGAGTTATTTTTATGAAAAGGCAAAAAGTTATTTTGTTAACGGTTTTTGTTTTTGTAATGGTATTAACTGGTTCTATGGCTGCTATGGCTGCAGGAGGTTTTACAGATGTACCGGAGAATGCATATTATGCGGATGCAGTAACTTATGTTTCGGAAAATGGATTACTTGTTGGTACAGCTTTGGGACAATTTTCTCCAGATATGACTTTAAGTCGTGGGATGTTGGCAACTATTCTCTGGCGGAATGAAGGATATCCGCAAGCAAATGCGTCCACATTTTCTGATGTAAAATCAGATGCCTATTATACAAACGCTGTTGGTTGGGCAGCTGAAAACGGCATTGTTTCCGGTTATGGAGAAAACCGTTTTGGACCAGATGATCCGGTTGAACGCCAGCAGTTTGCGACAATCCTTTATCGCTACGCTGCTTATAAAGGTGATCGTATGAATGTAACAGGCGATGTATCTTTCGTGGATTCGGCTGAAATAGCAAATTATGCAAAGACAGCTGTATTATGGGCGCAGGAAAATGGTATTGTTTCAGGAAAAAGCGGAAATCGATTTGATCCCGCCGGACAATCAACTCGTGCAGAAGCGGCAACCATACTATATCGGTATCTTACAAAAGAAACAATGGGACCCCCTGATATTTCAGAACAAACGGGGAAAACTCTTATTGCCTATTTTTCCTGGTCTGGTAATACAGAAGAAATGGCATCTTATATTGCAGAGCAAACAGATGCTGATCTGCTGGAAATCGAACCATTCACTCCATATCCAGACGATTATACAGAAACCGGAAATATTGCAAGGGAAGAACGGGATAGTGATATGCGTCCGGCCATTGCAAACCTACCAGCTTCCATAGAAGAATATGATTCGATTTTTATTGGCTACCCAATTTGGTGGCATACAGCGCCGATGATTATTGGTACATTTTTGGAGAATTATGATTTAAGCGGTAAGGAAATCTATCCGTTTACCCAGTCCGCTTCTATGGACAGGGAACAATTTGAAAATTCCATGGATTTTGTGCGAAACAGCGCCGCGAATGCTGCCGTTCATGAAGGATTGTTTGCAAGGGCATCTGATACAGAAACTATCTTTGCATATTTAGCCAATAACGGATTTGTAAAATAAGATGTAGATTGTATAAAGTGATTCATTAGGATTGTTCATAATGATTTAATCTACAATAATGTGAAATCAGCATCTGGTGTTAGAATAATACGTTTCTTGGCGATGCATTGGCTAAATTATTTTTTCGACAAAAAGCAGAAAGGACTCCTGTCAACAAAAACGGGAGTCCTTTTTGATAAAAGGGTTATATTTTAAACTGCGATTCACAGCAGATATAGTCGGTATCTACATTATGTGAAATAAAACGGACTTTGAAATTACGTGGGCTGCAGAATTTTTCATCTGTATTTAAAGGTGCTTCCGGAACCACAAATTTGATGCATTTAACCAATACATCACGACAAGTGGGAAAATTATGTGCAGGAATGGTCATGGTTTTCATGCCTCGCTGATATTCCATGCCATCTTTATCTACTTCCGTTAAGATGACCGCAAGGGCCACTCTTTTTTGTGGGCAGACATTTTTTATGGTTACGTCAAGCTGCAAAATTCTACCCAGTGATTCCAAATAGGTATCGCCCATATCTACTACAATGGCATCGGAACAGCCGTCCACAAGCAGGTCTACTGGAGCAGGACAGCTTTCTGGATTTACGATGATATCGCATTTTACCGAAACAACAGGGTCGGGGAATACTACAAGGTTCCCTTCAGAGTCTGTATAAGTGATGGACGCATTTACTTTTTTTGTTCCTGGTACTTGGTTGGTATGGCGAATGAAAAATTCCAATGTAGCACTTTCACCAGCAGTAACTCCTAACTCTGGAATGCTCCATTTTAATGTAGTGGAGTTTACCATCGTAGCAGTTCCTTTATTAGGAGAAAGGATGCCGGTAATGATAAAATCAGAATTTACAATTTCATCAATGACGATGTTGGTGGCTCCAGTTTTGGAGATATTAGCGGCCAATTCAGCAAATAATTCTTCCAGTTCAGCTTCATCTGGTGTGATTGCTACATGAGTACTGTCCGGGTCAGTAGCCCAGTTGTTCAATGCGGTGGGGTCAACTCCATCTGAGCCGATTAGGCCGATGCAATAAATAATAATTCCCTGATTTTTGGCAGCTTCTGCTACAGGTGCAGGTGGAGCACCAATGGTTGTTTTGCCATCGGTAAACATCACAATGACTTTTTGATTGGTCGAGTTGGGGTCAAAAAGCTGTATTGCTTTTTCAAACGCATCCGCGTGGTTGGTATTACCACCGGCTGCCAGTGCATCCACGGCATTTTTTAAAGTGGCTACCGAGGTGATCAGCGGTGCATTTACGATGGCGGTGTTGGCAAAACTGACAACACCGATGTGACTTCCAGAACCAATTTCACCATCTGCTGTACCATCGGTAGCTTTTTCAATAATATCAATAAATGTTTTAGCCCCTGTTTTCATGTTGCTTAATGGGCTGCCGGTCATACTGCCAGAGCGATCTAATACAAGAACAATGTCAGTTGGATTAGAAACAATATCCGGCGCTGCTGTTAAAGCCAAAGTAACTTTTAACGCGCCATCGCAATTGATTTGCTCCACATCAATTACTTTATTTGAATTTGTAATTCCCAATACAAACGCCTCCTATTCTTGGGGTTGACTCCCCCTTTCATATAGTATGTTGATAGATTTATTTTGTTACCAATCATAGCTTGGATGAAGCTGGTATAAAAACGAGAGGACTATGGACATAGAGTTTTGTTTTTTATGCTGAAATTTATTGTAATCAGAAAGAATATGATGTAAGATAAGGCAGATATTTTGTTAGTAAGGAATCGTATGGTGGAGTTTGTGGTTTTGTAAAAGCTATGACAACATTTTTTATAAAGATGTGAATAGTTTTACACAATGGGATATGAAATGAAGAACAATAGATGAAAGGAGGTTGGAAATGAATGAAACAAAAAAATGCCAGAGATACAGCTCCAAAAATGAAAGGGTATCGAATGGCGATTGCAGCGTTGCAGCAGAAAAAAATTCCTGATGCATGGCCGGAAGAAATTAGCATAAAGCCATTGAATGTGCGGGATGAAGTTATCAGCTATTGCGGTTATTGTCTGTTGTCTTACGACTGGCTTAAGCCATTGGCAAATTGGATAGGCAGTCGCAGTTGTTTGGAAATTATGTGCGGTTCCGGTGCATTGTCCAAGGGTTTGCAGGATTTTGGCGTAAAAATACGAGCTACCGATGATCATAGTTGGATGAAAGATCACGCTACCTCCTGGTTTATTGATGCGTGGACAGATATTGAGCAGTTAGATGCAGTTGGGGCTATTGAAAAGTATGGCAAGAATACAGATTTGGTGATTTGCTCCTGGCCTTATCGAAGTGAAGATTGTTATCAGGCCTTGTTGAAAATGCGGAAGGCTAACCCTGGTTGTTTTATGATCTACATCGGCGAGTGGATTGGAGGCGGCACTGCCAGCGACTCTTTTTTTGCAGAGGCTGACTGCGTTGAAGACGCATCTTTTCAGCAGGCAGTACAACAGTTTAAATCCCTGTATGGTAATACAGATCGGCCTTATCTGATTCGGTAATATGGTGTGTGGTTGTTTATTGTAAATAGAAATGCTAATTGGGTAAGAATGGGTAAGAAGGAATTTTCAAAAAAACGGGAATTCTTCCTTGATGGCAGTGTTAGAAATGAGAAAAGGAGTGTGTATCCATGAGTGATATCAGTTATGAAATTGTAGAAACGGTGGGTATTTTATCGGAAAACAGCAGCGGGTGGAGAAAAGAACTGAATAAAGTTAGCTGGAACGGCAGAGTTCCTAAATATGATTTACGGGATTGGGCGCCGGATCATGCCAAGATGGGCAAAGGAATCACCATGTCTGATGATGAAGTAGCTGTATTAAAAGAATTGTTAAATCGGCTGTAGAAATAATATTCAAACGAAAATATGCAGGTCCTGAAATTTTTTTCGGACCTGTTTTTCTATACCAAGTATATTGTAATTTTTTTGTTAAGAAGGGTGACTTCTTTACAAAAATAGCTTATAATGGAAAAAACGCAGAAATACGGGTAGAAGGAAGAAAGAGGTGGTTGCGATGCAGGAAGAAAGAAAAAGCAGAGTACAAAGTCAACAGCAGAAAAAACAACAACAATCGAAATTATTGGTTTTGGTTCTGATTGTTGTTCTGATAGGCGCATGTGCCGTATTATTTCTGCATGGAGCAGGAGAGTCTGAAACACCGGAGGATGTGACTCCACCA
>USPE01000107.1 GCA_900556545.1 uncultured Peptococcaceae bacterium
TAGGCTGGCAGGAAAAAGAAATCATCCGCGCCAAGTTTCCCACCATGGAAAAAGCCGATGTGCTGGGCTGGTTTGACGGCGACACATTAATATCTCAAGTGGCGGTATATCCTATGCAGGTGCGCATTTTCGGCAAAACCTACTCTATGGGCGGACTGACCGGCGTAGGCACCTATCCCGAATATTCCAGCCAGGGACTGATGCACAAACTGTTGGAGCAGGCGCTGAAAAATATGCGCCAGAGAGGTCAGCACATTTGCTATTTGTATCCCTACTCCATCCCCTACTATCGAAGAAAGGGCTGGGAAATTATCTCTGATAAAATTTCCTATGAGATTGCCGACTATCAGCTGCCAAAAAATCAGCAGGTCAGAGGCGATGTGCGCCGTGTAAAAACGGACAGTGATGAATTAAAGCAAACCTATCACAACTATGCACTGCATACCCATGGTGCCGTTCTGCGGGACGAATTGGCCTGGAATGAATACTGGCTGTGGGATTCGGATGATATCATGGCTGCCATTTATTATAACGAAAACAATGAACCGGACGGTTATCTGATTTATTGGATCGCCAACGAAGTATTCCATATCAAAGATATGATTTTTAATAACGAAGAAGCCCGCGCCGGATTGTGGAATTTTGTATCAGCACACTTTTCCATGATTGATGTGGTAAAAGGTGATACTTACACCGATGAGCCGCTGGCATTTTTGCTGGAAGATGCCAGCATCAAAGAAACCATATCCCCTTACTATATGGCACGGATTGTAGATTTTCCGGCTTTTATCGCCAACTATCCTTTCAAGCCGGATACCGTAGAACGGCACTGGAAATTTACACTGACTGACCCCATTATGGAATGCAATCAGGGATCGTTCCTGCTCACTATTTCCAAAGATGGCTGCGGCCAGGCAACACCCATTGCCGAAATCTGTGACGATACCATCAGCATTCAAACCATGACCACCATGCTCATGGGCTATAAACGGCCGGATTATCTGTTCAAAATCGGCCGCATTCAAACCAGCGAAGCCATCATTGATATGCTGGAGGATTCTATCGAGCAGCAAACACCATATGTATCCGATTATTTTTAATGATAAAAACAGCTCCCAATATCATTGAGAGTCGATGTAACAGACAAATGAAACAATCTGAACATCTCACATCGTAATTTTGATTTTTCACAAAAAATGGACGCAGCTTCGGCCACGTCCATTTTTGTATTTCCATATTCATTTTACATGCGCTGTAATATTGTACAGCCATTCTTCCATCTGTTCCCAAGGCAGAAGCTGTTTCTGTGCCTGCGCTATTACATGCCAGATTAGTCATTCACTTCAAAACAAGCAGAAATTTAACAGGTGCTATTCCATAAAAATTGACAACTATCACATAGTTATTATAAATTTATAAATTAACATTTAATTTGTTTTTTAGAATGTCATATAGTATACTGAAAGCCAAAACATCTGCGGTGAACTCAAGATGAAACAAATTAAATGGTTTATAAAAAATTCTCTAAATTATTCTAAAAAACGAGACAAGAACTGATTTTTTGGAGGTCAACAAGAGTGAATCCTATAAATAGTAATGAAATGATGGACATTTTACATATCACACAAGTGCTGACAACTATGCAAATGGGGTTTTGGACTATCGAACTTCCCAATCACAGCGCTCCTAAATTGTACGGCGATATAATCATGCACACAGCTTTAGGAGTAAAAATGGATGCATTAACACCGGAAGAATTTTATGAACATTGGATGAAACATATTGATTCCAAGTATCTGCCAATCGTCATTCAAATGGCAGAAGCATTAAAACAAGGAAAATCATCAGAAGTAAAATATTGGTGGCAGCACCCGCAAAAAGGATGGCTTTGGGTTCGATGCGGAGGATATCTTGACAAAACATACACAGAAGGCTTTCGTTTTAAGGGGTGGCATTATGATGTTACCAATGAGGTGGAACTTGACGATTTAACAAATGAAAAAAATGAAATTTTAGATGCTTTTTACAATGTATATTCATCTATTGTAGAAATCAATCTCTGTACAGAGCAGGCATATTTCTTAAAAAGCACTATAAAAGAACTGGATCAAAAGATTTTGTCTATGGAGCAATTATATCATGCAATCATTGAGCGCTTTCATATAAACAAAGAAAAAGATGCCGTAAAACATTTCCTTGATATCGATAATTTAAAATCGGTTGCAGAGAAACAGGATACTTACACTTTCGATTTTCCCGCAAAAGATGGTGAAAAAACTTTTAAATGGAAATGCATTGAAACTTTATATATACCGAAAAATAAAGATAAAATATATCTGACATTTTGTAATGTAGATGAAAAACATCTCATGAATTCAATCCTAAAACATTTTGTTTTTAGCGATAGCGACTACCTATACTATGTCGATTTAAAAAATAACTCATTTTTGAACTTTTGTAAAAACGACGAAAATCTCCTGTTGCCGCCTCAGCATGGAAATGATTATGTGAAAACCATGACTGACTATAACAAAAAATATGTAGTTTTGGATGAGCAAGATAAGGTAATTGAGTTGATGATGCCAGACTATATGACAAAACGTCTACAAAACGAGGATAGCTATAAAATTGAAGCAGGCATGATTGACGACAATGGAAACTACAACAGAAAGCAAGTTACTATCCAAAATTATGATCGTGAGAATCAAACTTTGTTTATAATTCGGAAGGATATTACTAAAGAGTACTTCCGCCAGAAGGAACAACAGCAAATTTTGACGATGGCTCACAAAATGGCGAATACGGATACGCTTACCAATCTGTATAACCGAAAAGGTGCATGCACAGAAATTGAGCAACGACTTTTAAACATCAAAGATGAGATGGATGCATTTATCATCATGGATTTAGATAACTTTAAGACGGTTAATGACTGTTTGGGGCATTCGCAAGGAGATGAATTGCTGCAAAAGATTGCCAAAACGCTAGAAGAAAATTTCCGAAAAACAGATATTATTGCCAGACTTGGCGGCGATGAATTTATCATTTATATGAAAGATATTAAAAGCAAAAAAGCTGTAGTGAATGCCGTAGAAAAATTGCTGAGTAAACTGCAACTAAAATATCCCTGGAAAAACGGCAGCATTCAGGTCAGCGCCTCTGTGGGAATTGCCATCGTTCCCTTTGACGGAATGCGCTTTGAAGATTTATATATAAAGTCTGACAAAGCTTTATATAACTCTAAGCGTCAAGGAAAAAATGGATATAGCTTTTTCATGGCTAACCCTGATTTTTGATTAAAAATTCAAAAACTTGCAACCAGTCAAAACCTATAAATACCCTTCGGCTTTTTATAAAAAAGGGGCTGTCGGTTAATAGACAGTCCCTTTGGCATATGACGATATTATTATCTGATCTCGGCAATCAGTGTTAACATATCAGATTGAGACATAGCATCATGAACACCAACAGCATAAGTATACCCATCGTTATTCCAAACGGCAAGAAAGATCTTTCCATTCTCCCCTTTAAGAGTTGCTCCATTTACAACCTCCACTTGGGCATAATCGTTGTAGTCACCGCTGATGTCATTACTACCGCCGGCTTTACGGATATACATCCCGTTATCATAATCGGCCTGAATCATGTTACTTTCCTCCAGCACAGACACTGCGTCAGGGGTGGTAGGAACGCTGAGAGAAAACCCGGCTATCTGTGCGGCCTTATTCAAATCTGCACAATCGATGAAGGGATTGCAGCAGCCCCCATCCATCCCCACGATCTCATCCTCCATAGGGTTAGCAGCAATATCCATAGGAATCTCCCCTTCATAGCCCTCTACTGCTTTGAGCATTTCATCCACATAGGCCACAGTGTTGATACTGTCGATGTCAGGTTTGGTTTCAGTGGCAATAGCGGGAAGAGCGGTAGCGCTCACCAGCATAAAGGCTGCCATAAAGGTAGAAGTTGTTTTTTTGATGTTCATAATTATACATCCTTTCTGATTTTTATTTTTGGAGTGGCTTGTTCGCCGCTCTACTTTGAATACAACTAAACAAGTGAAAATGTTGCAAAGACATAAAATTTTTCCTATGAAAACATCGCATGATATATTCAGTAAGGACAGAACACTCTTTTAAGGAACAACTTGCCATTTCTATTTTGGGAAAGCACTTTAGCGTGTTACTTTATTTTTCAAATTAATCGTAAAAAAGGACAGCAATATCAAGTTGCTGTCCTTACGTTTTGTTATCGCTAACCACATATAAGCGTAGGTTCGTCATGTTTGCGCGATATCTTTAATTACAGAAAATTTCCTTTTTCCATTTTAAAACGGTTTTATCGCCGACGTACAATTTTTCTATTAGCTGCAATTGGGTTAACTGCTGTTTTTCTTTTAGCATTTTGATTGTTGCACCTGCGCTGTTACATGCCAAGAAAGGATACATATTCCTGAACAGACATCAGCGGCATCTTTAAGGCTTCGGCAGTTTCCGCAGACACTGTTTGCTGCAGAACCATTTCTCGTCCGGCCTGCTCCACAATTGGAAGCCACCGGGCAACGGCTTGCTCTATGGGATTTTTACTTTTTAATAATTTACCGCAATTGCGATAGATTTCAAGAGATGGATTACAGCAGGCAACGGAAGCACGCAAAACTTCAAAGTTATTGTCACCCGGAAAACCGCAGTTGGAAATAACCACAAATTTTTGCGTCTTTGCTGCTGCATCCTGCAAATCAAAATTTCCCTGCTGCTCTGTTATTTTGGGACATTTCAATGGTGCAAGACGATCCACAAAATTTTTGAGCAGCGCTGTCATATTCCACGTATAAATGGGTGTGGCAAAGCACACCATATCCGATTGCTGATAAAATTCCAAAAGCTGCTGCATATCGTCCTGCAATACGCATTTGCCCGGATTTTGAAACCAGCAGGAAAAACAACCCTGACACTGAAGAACATTCTGTTTTGCTAAAAAAACAGTTCTGGTTTCTGCCCCTGCCGATTGGGCGCCTTTTAAAAATGCCTGGACAATAACATTGGTTGCGCTGTGTTCCCCGGCAGGGCTGCCGTTAAATACTGTTACCTTCATATCTCGTTCTCCTTTAAATCTTTTGACTGAATAATCCATGATGGTTACAGTACCATAAAAGCAGGCCGCGTCCCCGAGTGAAAAAGCTTGCTTCTGTAACGCCTTCTGGATAAAGTTTTATCAATTCAAATCGTCCCCCTGTACAATACGCCACAAAGGAAATATAGTGCTCTTTGGTCATGGGATGATTGATAGACACACGATATTCATCATCTATTTTCTGGCATATCACTTGGTGGGCCTCATCCGCTTCCTCTGCTTCCTGCGGCGGCAATATGACCCCGCAGCACGAAACCATAGCAGAACCGGTGGGGTGTAAAATATTGCCGCAAATCGGGCAAACATATATATTAGACTTTAAAATATTGGCAGAACGGTTCTGATTGATAATTTGTTCCCCGGACAATAATTCTGGAAGGGAAACTCTCAGCAAGCTGGCCAGCGGCTCCAACAGCGAGATATCGGGAAACCCTTTGCCCGTTTCCCATTTCGAAATAGTTTTATCGCTGACGCACAATTTGTCTGCTAACTGTGATTGGGTCAACTGCTGCTTTTCTCTCAGCATTTTGATTGTTGCGCCTGTAATATAATTATTCATGTTGCTGCAACTCCTTTCCTCTAACAGCATAACAGCTCCGCAATGCACAGACAACCTACGCAGCGTAGAGTGATCAACGCATTTTTATTTTTATAAACAACCAATCAATTTATCTACAGCCAGAGCCACAGTGGGCTGAAAATAAACATCGCGCCCCTGATTGCTTTCATAGATGAAATCTTTCAATGCTTTGCTGGTATACTGAGAAAAATCGCCATATACAGCAAAACGCATACCATAGTTAATCACCTTTTGCAGCACTTCACCTGCTAAGCGGGTATGCAAAATAAAGAAATCCTCTACAATAGCATCTTTATTTACAGCAATATTCGCACAGCCTGTTTCATACTTGACTGTCATCAAAAAATCCAACGCAGACTGCACATCTGTAATCAATATCTGATCGCTATATACCACCGCCACGTTATTACCGTTTTTTTCTACAATATCTATGTTCATGTTTTATCCAACCTCCTACTAATCACATAGATTGGCAACCAAATGGTCAGCCATAAAGTCAAACATGGCAATACAATTCCGCCAGAAACAGCTTTGTGCCTGATAGCCGCAATGAGAGCATTGATGACGGAACCGACTAAATCAGAACCAAACCGCTGAAAACGGCGGCTCCATAAAAAGCTGCTGACTTTCGCTATATTTTGTCACCATAAATTGCATTTGTCAAGCGTTTCATTTGTCGTTGTGGAATCACATTCATTTTACCAGACTGTCCTCGAAACAGTTTTTACATATTCATCTGTTATATGGTATGTATTCATCGGACAATATCTGTTGCAGCGTCCACACGCTGCTCTGGACAGTAGCTGCACGT
>USPE01000108.1 GCA_900556545.1 uncultured Peptococcaceae bacterium
GAACTGGTTATCAATAAAAAAGTTAATCGAATTCCAATTGTGAATGAAATACATGAAGTAGTAGGTATTATTTCCCGTCATGACATTATTCGGAGTATGGTGGAATAAACTGCATAGAAGTATAAACGCTGCACCAGAGCCAATATGATTTTGGACTTTGGTGCAGTTTGTGGTTTTATGAAAGGAATTGCGGATGGTTCTGGTTTTTCTGAAAAGAATCTGATAGAATGAAAAATAAAAAGGAGTGGAGCGATGGAAGAAAAGATATCTTTGGGTGATTATCAAAAATTATTAAATACTGCTATTGATTTGGGTCATTTTTTGTTGGAGGCCGGTGCAGAAACTTATCGGGTGGAGGAGTCCATTCAGAGGGTGCTGTATGCCTATGGGATTAAACATGTAGATGTGTTTGCCATTACCAACAGTATTACG
This sequence comes from uncultured Peptococcaceae bacterium, assembly GCA_900556545.1. Classification (GTDB taxonomy): domain Bacteria; phylum Bacillota; class Peptococcia; order Peptococcales; family Peptococcaceae; genus UBA7185. The sequence goes on from USPE01000108.1 coordinate 433, forward strand.
GTTACCATTACCATGGCTGATGACACCTGTTTTACCCGTTTGCGCCGCATTTATTCCCGCGGCACCAATTATCAGATGATAGAGGACTTGAATAATTTAAGCCGTTATATCTGCATTTATCGACCGCCTGTGGAGGAGTTCCGTCAGAGACTGAAGGAAATTTATCATAAAAAGGGATACCCCTTTTGGATGATGGTGGTTGCTTTTGCCGGTGTTGGGTTTTCTTTCACGCTGTTTTTTGGCGGCAATTTGCGGGATGCTCTGGTGGCGACTCTGGCCGGTGCGCTGATTCGTGTTGTCATACAGGGTATGGAACGGGTACAAACCAATGGTTTTTTTATCAATTTGATCAATAGCTTGTTGGTGACCTTGATTGCTCTGCTGGCGGTGCGTTATCAAATTGCCGACCATAGCGACCGTATTATTATCGGTACGTTGATGACGTTGGTCCCCGGTGTTGCTGTAACCAATGCAATGCGGGATATTATTGCAGGCGATTTGGTAGCCGGCACCATGAAAGGGCTGGAAGCGCTGTTGGTAGCTTTGGCCTTGGCTTTGGGAACCGGGATGGCGTTAGTTGTGATGGGGGGTCTGTAATATGGAATTGATGATGCCTTGTCTGTATGCTTTTTTAGCCTGTATCGCTTTTTCTATCATATATCATGTGAGTTGGAAACGAATCCCGCTGACCTGCCTGGGCGGTGCGTTGGGCTGGCTGGTTTATTTGTTGTTGGATTTTCCCAGCGATGTTCCCAAGTATTTTATTGCTACAGTGGTGATTTCTGTTTATTCAGAAATTATGGCGCGGGTTTGTAAAGTGCCGGTAACTTTATTTTTGACCACAGCAGTACTGCCTTTGGTGCCAGGGGGCGGCATGTACTACACCATGGAATATTGCGTGCGCGGAGAAACCAGCTTGTTTATGGAAACCGGGCTGCACACATTGGCTTTGGCCGGCGCTATTGCGTTGGGAATTATGACAGTATCTTCTTTGGTGCGGATGTGGAAGGTAATGAAAGCGCCAAAACTTTTTCTTAAGAAACGATATTAAGGAGGCAGATGAAAAATGGCACAGGAACAGATTGCAGAAATTTTGCAGCAGGGATTGCAGGATGAAATGAATTCGGCATTGCAGTATATTGCTTTGGCAGGAAAGCATGGAGATACTGCCATCAAAAAAGAATTTTTGTCTTATGCCGGGGAAGAATTGCGGCATGCGCAGAAACTGCTGTCCCTGATGGAACAGCTGCAGGCAGAGGTTCAGGATATTTCTTTATCGGTAGAAGAGATGGATGATCTTTATCTATATTTGATTGAATATATGGCCAGAGAAGAATCTGCCGTATTTTACTATGAAGCCTTGGAAAAGCTGTTGCAGGAGCCGGAGATAGAACGGTTGTGCAAAGAAATTCAGGGAGAAGAACGGATGCATTTGCGTCAGATCGGAGATGTATACCAGCGAGTAAAGGAAGGCCGGTAGTATGACAGAAAAAAGCAAGGAACAGTTAGAATTTGCCCGTTTTTTAGCGCAGATTGGTCACGAAATACGTACGCCGTTAAATGCCATTAAAGGGTTTGGCGATTTATTGGTGGAGGAACGGGTTGGTGAGTTGAATCCGGTGCAGAAAAAATATCTGGGAAAAATGACCGACAGCGCACAAAAATTGCTTTTGGTGGTCAATCAAATTTTGGATTGGGCCAAGATGGAATCCAATCAAGTTGCGCTGCAATATCAGGAATTGGATTTGTGCCGGATTGCTGTAGAAGTGGGCGGTTTGTTGGAGCTGCGCCTGAGGGATAAAAATTTGCAGTATCATATCGATATGGTGGACTGGGCGCATGTAGAAGGCGACTGGGGACGCATTCGGGAAGTGCTGGTCAATTTGGTGGGCAACAGCATCAAGTTTACTGATAACGGCGGCAGTATCAAAGTTTCTTTTAATCGCAAGGATCAGTATTTGATTACCAGTGTCACTGATAATGGCTGCGGGATTAGTGAGGAAAAAGCGGCGCAGTTGTTTCAGCCTTTTTCAAAGGGAGTCAATCGTCCCGGGGAGGAAAGCAATACCGGTTTGGGCCTTTGGATCTGCCGTTCCGTGATTGAGCTGCATCAGGGTTATATCTGGGTGGAAAGTAAACAGGGCCAGGGGACGGTACTTTCCTTTGCGTTGCCGATACAGCCAAATCCATCTGTACAGCAGGATATGGATAGTTAAAATGACTGAGTGTTTTTGAGAGATGTTTTCAGTAACCAACAAAATCGTATAAACCGGGAATTCAGCAGACATATTCCGCTGCCCGATAGCAATAAAAAGCAACTGTTTTGAATCAGCGAAACGATTCAAGACAGTTGCTTTTTGTTACTATTTTTTTGTAACAGAATGTTGTTAAAATGTTGCCGCTGATACAGATTTATAAATTGGCTAAATCTGCTTAAGCGGCATTCATTATATGATGATTGGTTTTTATTAAAGATTAACTTTGCAGCTGATGGATGTAACTTCTACAGCGACAACAGCTGCAGCATGCAGATATTGCTCTGTATAAGGCAGTTTTTTATCGGTATAATGGGCCATGATAAAATCGAAGCCGTGTTTTTTCTCTTCATCATCGGTTAAGATGCGGGCTGTGCCAACCCCCATAACGCTTTCAAAGTGCATACCGAAAATGCAGGCAGTTTCATCATTTTGTCCGAATAACTGGCGGGAGGTATCCATTTCAAAAGCAACCGTTGGATTTTTTCGGATCAAATCCAGCTTGCGGCCTTCTCCGGCACTGTGGAAATAAAGGGTGAGGGATTCTCCCTTCTGCTCATAACCAAAGCAAAGGGGTACAATGTAAGGAACATTGTCTTCACAAAGCCCCAGGCGGCAGCTGTCGCACTGGTCCATGATGGCGGTAATACGGGTTACATCAGTTACTTCTCTGTCTTTTCTGCGCATAAAAATTTCTCCTTTATTCACTTAATTTTTTGATATTGTTATTATACCGAAACGCAAGGCAGGCCACAAGCTGCTATAGCACAAAAAGGGCAGGACAAGCTGTTTATCGGCAATTCAGTCCAGCGTACAAGGCAGTTGGATCCCTACTAAACAGCCGCCCTGACTGATATTGGAAAAATGCACAATGCCGTTATGGGCTTTGATGATTTGCTGCACAATGGTCAGGCCAAGGCCATGATCCTGATGCTGCTGCAAGGATGTGTTGGTACGCAGGCTGTGCAGCACAGTGTCAGGAAACCCTTTGCCATCATCACGGATGGTGATCTGATATTGCTGCTCTACAATGCGGGCATCAATGGCAATGGTGCAGCCGTTGGGATTATGGCGAATGCTGTTGCCGATCAGATTTTCAAACACACGCTGTAATAAAAGTTCGTCGGCTATAATTTGGGTTGCCTCTGCTTCGGCGCTGATTTCCACCTCGATGGGATAGCTGTTGTCCTGATATTGATTTAAAAAAGCGACGGCCGTTTTCCGAATCAGTACCGCCGGTGAAAAGCGGATTAAAGACAATGGATGGGCGCCGTATTCCAACTTGGAAGCCAAATTCAAATCGGAAATCAAGGCTTTGATTCGTTCACTTTGTTGACGGATAATGACTGCTTGCTGATGCTGCTGGCAGGTTAAGCTGTTGTCTTCTTCTAACTGGCTTGCGTAGCCCATTACAATGGACAGTGGTGTGCGAATATCATGGGAAACACCGGAAATCCAACGGGTTCGGGTTTCGTCCCGCTGGTGCAGCTTTTGCTGCTGACGAATCAGCATGGCAGAGGCATTGTTCAATTTGCGGTTTAAGTCGCCGGTGATGCCTTTTTCAGGAAGATGAACCGGCTGCCGCACCGATAATGCCGTAATACTTTTGGAAATCGGTTTCAGTTTATTATAAAGCCATACACCGAACAACAAAGCCAGCAAGAGAGCAGTGACTGCATTTAACAAAGCAAAGCTGCGGAAATAAGAAGGCAGCTGTTCCATAGAAGCGGTAGGCGCTGTCAGTACATATTTCCAATAGCTGCCCTGCATGTTGCCCAGTACCAGCAAGCCGTCCTCTCTGGTCCAGATGGTGACAGGATAATCCTGCAGATACCAGCGGGAGAAAGCGGCCACTTCATTTAGTGTGTAGTCATGATGCAAGGATTCGGGCAGCTGCCAGCTCCAGATGATACTGCCCTTGGCATCCAACAGCATGGCCCAGTCAAATTCCTGCTGTAATTGATTCATTCCCTCCGGTGTCAGATGGTATTGCTGGTTTTCCAGAATCAGATTATCGGATATCGTTCGATAATGCATGGGATAATCCTGGGGATGCTCCTGCAGCCATGTCAGTGTAAAGAAAAAGTTCATTAACAGAAGCAGCAGCGCAATCAGGGAAGTCATCAGAACAGAACGGCTGATGATTTTGTATAAACTGTTCATGGCGATACCTTTCTGACCAGCTTATAGCCCAGTCCGCGCACTGTCAGCAAGTATTGAGGATGGGAAGGATCCGGCTCTATTTTTTCCCGCAGGCGGCGAATGTGTACCATCAATGTGTTTTCGTACCCAAAAGCATCATCATGCCACACAGCCTGACAAAGGCTGTCGGTGGTGACAATATTCCCCTGATTTTCCCAAAGCTTTTTTAACAGCGCAAATTCTTTGGCGGTTAGGGTCTGTTGTCCGTTAGCGGTGGTAATGGTGCCGCTGCCCCAATGAATGACGGTTTCCCCCAGCGCAGCTTCTTCGTCAGTTTTTGGTTCCTGTAAGATGGGACGGTAAGTGCGGCGTAAAACTGCCGTTAACCGCAGAATTAATTCTTTGGGCAAAAAGGGCTTGGTAATGTAATCATCTGCCCCCAATCCCAATCCTTGCAGTCGGTCAGCATCCTGATCTTTCGCTGATAAAAACAGGACAGGAATATCCCGCTGGGCCTGCAGCTCCTGTAATAGAGAAAATCCGTCTCCATCGGGCAGCATAATATCCAGTACTGCGGCATCAGGCGGCTGGCGCAAAAATATTTGTCTGGCCTGTGCGCAGCTGCTGGCGGTTAATACATTTTGAAATCCTGCCTTAAAATATTGTAAATCATCTGCAGCAGTTCTTTGTTATCATCCACCAGTAAAATTTTTAAAGTATATAGTTGTTGCATATATATCACCCATATCTATTATAGCCTATTTTTTGCAGTCATGCAGTATTGTGAGCAAAATTTAAGGAAAATGTAAGTTTATTGTCAGCTGTTTGTAAGACCTGTTGTTTATGATATTTGCAGAAGTTGATACATTGAAGAAATAATGAAATAGACAGCCCGGTTTGTTTTCAGGCTGCGGCGGTGGAATAAAAGGAGTGACTGGGATGGATACAGTGGTACAGACACAGGATTTGACCAAACGATACGGCAGAACGGACAGGGTTCGCCAATTAAATGTAAAGGTGCCGGAAGGGGTTATTTATGGTTTTTTGGGACCGAACGGGGCGGGTAAATCTACTACGTTAAAGATGTTGCTGGGCCTGGTACGGCCAACAGCAGGTGAGATTGAACTGTTTGGGCAGAATGTCAACAGTGCCAATCGGCTGCAGATTTTACGGCAAGTAGGTTCGTTGATTGAATCGCCCAGCTATTATGGGCATCTAAGCGGTGAGGAAAATCTTCGTATTCTGCAAAAGATGCGGCAGATTCCGGAACGGAATGTACAGGAGGTACTTAAAATTGTACGGTTGGAAGCCCATCGGGATAAAAAGGTCAGCCATTATTCATTGGGGATGAAACAGCGGTTGGGTCTGGCCGGCGCATTGTTGGCCTTTCCCCGGCTGTTGATTTTGGATGAACCAACCAATGGCCTGGATCCGGCCGGTATACAGGAGATGCGGGAATTGATCTGCTCTTTGCCGGAACGGTATGATATGACAGTGCTGATTTCCAGTCATTTGCTCAGTGAGATCGACCAGATGGCTAATGTGGTGGGGATTATCCGCGATGGTGAGATGATTTTTCAGGATCGGCTGGAGCGGCTGCATGCAAAGGGTCAAAAACAGTTGGCTTTGCGCACTGACGATAATCTGCG
>USPE01000109.1 GCA_900556545.1 uncultured Peptococcaceae bacterium
TTCAGCAGGCATCGGCAGCCGGCTTTTGAACCATGTCAAAGCATTGTATCCCACCTTGTCCTTAGGCGTATACCAAAAAAATCAACGGGCTGTACACTTTTACCTGCGAGAAGGCTTTGCCATAAATAAGGAACAGCTGGACCAAAACACCGACGAGATAGAGTATACCATGTTCTGGCAGAGAAATAATACCGCTCAAAGCATCTAAACCGACTTTATGATTTCGCAGCTATCCGCCAAACAAAACGCAAACAAAATAACTGCCCGCAGCCATAAACAGTCACAGAAAGGGGCCGCAATTATGACAACAACTACAATCGTACCATTGCGTGATCATGCCGCTTTTTTAGAAACAGCGGCCCAATGGTTCAGCCAAAAATGGGATATTCCTGCACAAGCTTATCAGGAAAGTATACAGCAATGCATCCAAAACACTGCGCCGGTTCCCCAATGGTATCTGGTATTAAACCGGCAGAAGCAAATCATTGCCGGAGCAGGTGTCATTGACAACGATTTTCATGATAGAAAGGATTTGTCGCCCAATTTATGCGCACTCTTTGTGGAAGAACCATACCGCAAACAGGGCATTGCCCGTCAGCTGTTACAATTTATCACACAGGATATGGCGCAGCTGGGCATTAATAAACTCTATCTGGTGACAGACCACACTGCATTTTATGAACGATGCGGCTGGAACTTTCTCACCATGGTGCAGGGAGATGATGGCTGCCAGCAGCGCATGTATCTGTTTCAAGCATAAGAATTATGACAAAAAAATAATTCAGCCGCCAACGGTAAGCATATTGCAAGCCGTTGACGGCTGTTTCAATTTTGACTGTCTGTGCCTGTCAATTCAAATGTGGCGTTTGCTGAGAAAACAACTGCTCCAATTCTTTGGCAAGTTCCTCCACCAGTGCATGGCATGGATCTGTAAAACCGGGAATCTCCAAGTGCTGCAGTTCCACACAATGCAGCGTTCCAAAAGAATCGGTAAAACGCTCCGTCAGTTCACACAGCATCTTAAAACCTCGTATGTTATCACAATCGGTAACGCCTTCCTGCGCAGTCACCAATCCTATCATCCCTGCTGCAACGGTAAACGCACCGCAGCAGGACTGTTCAGTCTGCATACCCATCCCCATAATAGAAAACATTTTTTGTGCATCGTCACTAAGATTCAACTGATAATATTCGTTACAAGCTCTAAACATCGCTTCGGCACAGGTTAAATCGGTGTTGATATGATATTCATTTACCAATTCGTACAATTTCATCTGCAGTCCCCCTCTGCTTCAATTTGTGTTCCGTTATTTCTATCATAACACATTTTTAAAAACGGGGAAATAACTTGTTTTCTATTTAAAATTTCCCGGGCAATAAAAACAGCACCTTCCTGCCAAATTTTTCTTGCAATCATTTGTTCTATCCTGTATACTAAATTTATATCGAACAGATGATTCGTTTTTCATTTGCTTTCGTTCACATAAATTTATCTTTCCCCAACAGCACAGTCAATGACAAAAGCCACCCGTCGCCCCTTTTTTACAGCAAAAATTTGCGGAACAGGAGTTTTCAATGACCCATACTAACAGACAGGTAACAAATACAGATCCATCGGCGCGGATGCAGTCTGCTGCTGACTTTGCCATATCTTTTGACTGGTTGGAGTTTACAATCTGCGACAGTTCTCTTACTGCTGTGTTTGAACAGGTGCTGCAGCTGCCGGCCGGTCAGTTTATGCACACCGGTCCGGGCAACTATGGTTATCGGGACAAGCATGTGCATGTCCACAATAAATATGTGGTGGTGCTGTCCGGCGGCACTGCCGAACAGGGCATTCATGTGCAGTTATCCGGTCAGGGCTGCGCCTATTTGCTGAACCATCTGCCGGTGCATCAGCTGATTCACAACGTATTGCAGGCCAACGGCCGCTTTACCCGGGTGGACTTGGCTCTGGACGATAAAGAATGCGTGTGGTACAGCATCCAGCAATTACTGCGGCATATCCGCAGCAAGGAGATTGTCAGCCGCTGGAAAGAGGTCACCACTGACATCAGCCAGCTTTTACACAACAATGCTGCATGCAAAGAGATTATCTATTTTGGCTCCTCCCGCTCTGATTTCTCGCTGCGCATTTATAACAAAACGCTGGAACAGCGCAAATCCCTGATTACACCGGAGGATATTGCCGCTCTGCCCTCTCATTGGGTGCGCTGGGAATTTACCTGCCGCCGCAAACGGGCGCAGGCACTGATACAGGAAATTATGACGCAGCAATTTGCCATGGGACAAGTGTTTGCCGATTTGTTGTGCGGCAGTATGCGTATTGTACGCAGCGACGGCACAGACAGCAACCGCAGCCGTTGGCCCAATCGGCACAAATGGCAAAAATTTATCGGCGCAGCACAGCCATTGCGCTTATATGTGCCTGCCCAGCAAAACAATCTTACCCGCACTGCAGCCTGGCTGAAAAAATATATCGTTCCTACTCTGGCAGCATTACTGGAAACCAAAGACGGCTTTGCCCGACTTTTGGATATGCTCAGCGATGGTAAACACATGGTCAAAAAACACCAGTGGGCGCAGGTAGCTGCCTACAATGAGCGAGTAAAAAATGATGACACCATTCTGAATGTGGTACAAAGCGGCAGTATGGATTACACCGTCAGTTTGCTGGACAAACTGCTGCTGCGCGCGCCCGTAGACCGTCCCTGGGCTATACCGCTGTAAAAAGCAGAATCACAATTAACGCACACAGCTATACCATTATTACAGCACATATCATCACATAAGCAGGTCACCTGTTTTCTATTTTATCGCGCTTATTTTTATATCCATTTAGGTATAAACCGTTCCTCATGATTCACCAAGCAAAAAAGGACAGGCAACCAACTGCCTGTCTCTGCTTAACTTGCAAAAAAATGTTTAGTGTGAAACATTTTTTTCTATGTTCGTTCTTAGATTTCCGTTCCATATGGCTTAACTGCGTTGATAATTCTGTTTAAAAAGAAAATACCTTTGGCTGGTCAGTAAAAGAATTGATGGTAGCAGTTCCATGTTCAAAAAAGAATACCGTCATCAGATTATCGTCCACATGATACATGCTGCTCAACGACGCATTGGCATCCATCATTGCAACTCTGGCCTCTCTCCGCAGATCTTCTTTTACCTCCCCTTCTACACGAATCCACGTGTCCTTATACATGCCGCAAATTTCCACCTTAGGATTTTTCAACATCTGACGATACACATGTTTTTGGTTGTTGGTTACAATATACAACTTGTTTTCAAATACACAAACCGCACCAAAAGGACGAACATGCGCCTGGCCATCCTCAGAGGTTGCCAGATAAAAAGTGTCACAATTTTTCAAATACTCCATAATTTCGTTCATTTTTTGAACTCCTCTCCATATTGCCCTGTCTTTAAAAGCAACTTGATTTTTTCTTTTGACGAGGTTATTATATCTGCATACGCTTTTGTAAACAAGTACGATATTTTATGATACCACTGTCAAAGGAGATACCGCTATGGCAAAAAAAGAACTATTTGGGATTTGTCCTTATGTAACATCACAAAAAGTTTTGACCGGAAAATGGTCCATGTATATCATATACTTGCTGACCAAAGGCCCGATTCGGTTTAACGAACTACAGCGGCAAATGCCGGAAGCAATGACACACACCACCCTTTCCCGCCAACTGAAAATGCTGGAAGAAGAAGGACTGATTGTGAGAACAGAATATGCGCAGGTTCCGCCAAAAGTAGAGTATTCACTCAGCGAAATCGGAGAAAAATTTCAACCGGTTCTTAACGCTCTTGAAGCTTGGGGCAATGAATATATTGACTATTTGAACAAAAAATAATACAGGGGAGAATATATCTCATACGAGTTATATCCTCCCCTGTTTAAATTTGTCGATTTCCTGACAGTCCTTCTGACTGATTTGCAAAAAAAATTGTTTCACGTGAAACAATTTTTTTACGCTGCCGTTTATTTTGCCGGCACAATTTCCAGCCAATAGCCGTCAGGATCATTGATAAAGTAGATACCCATGGCTTCGTTTTCAAAGCAGATGCAGCCCATCGCTTTGTGTTTGGCATAAGCAGCATCAAAGTCTTCCACAGCAAATGCCAGATGCACCTCGTTATCGCCCAGATTGTACGGACGATCCCAATCCCGCAGCCAGGTTAATTCCAAATTAAAACCGGTAACGCCATCGGTGAGATACACCAAAATAAAACTGCCGTCCTCCGCTTCTTTGCGGCTCTGTTCTTCCAATCCCAGCGCTTCTTTGTAAAAAGCCAGTGATTTTTCCAGATTTAAAACATTGTAATTGTAATGTGCAAATTGAAATTGCATAAAAAACTCCTCCTAAAATTTATATTTTCAGACTTATTGCTACTCCCTTTTGCAGACGTTATTGGGACAACGGCTCGTTAACAGTAGCCAGCCGCCTTTGCCAAAAATTTCAGCATCCCGGTTATGGTTTACGCTTCTTCCCGTCGATTTCCCTGCCGGTCAAAGGTTTTTGCCAGCGCCTTTTCGGTTACCGGAATGATTGCTACAACTGGAATCAACTGCAATAACATAATGCATTCTGCTGTGCCAGCGCTCGGCTGCCAAAGATACATGACCAGTTCGGAAATCAGCAGCAACGGTATACTCCATTTCATCCACAAGGCGCCGCTATAGCTATTGGCAAATTGCCAGGTATCCGCATTGCGCATGGAAGCGCCTGTCCGATAGCCGGCTATGCTATTTGGTTTAAAGCGTATTCGATACATCAGATATCCGTCTAAAAACATCACACAGGGCACAATCAATCCAATAAAATAAATATTGCTCAGCATCTTATCACGCTCCTTTTACAGCAGCATCTGTAAGATTTCCTGCTTACACTGCACCAATGCGCTGTCTTCTCCATGGCGGGGATAATCGGCCTCTATGGCAAAGGACACCGGCGCTTGGCCTTTGCGCAGCACCAAAATCTGATTGGCCAAAAGCAAAGCTTCATCCACGTTGTGAGTTACAAAAATGACAGCGGTGTGAGTCTGCTGCTGAATCTCAATCACGTTCTGCTGCAATGCCATACGGGTAAAATAATCCAATGCGGCAAAAGGTTCATCCATCAGCAAAATGTCGGGCTGATAGGCCAAGGCCCTGGCGATGGCTACCCGATGCGCCATGCCGCCGGACAACGATTCCGGCTTGCTGTGCAGATAGGTAGGCTCCAGCCCCACCAATTCCAAATAAGGCACTGCATCTTCATCCTGCCATTTACTGCGGCTCAGCATAATATTTTGCGCCACAGTCAGCCATGGCAGCAGCCTGCTCTCCTGGAACACCATACCCATTTTGGGCGTATAAGGCTTCCCGTCCCGTAAAAAATTGATGCTGCCCTGCTCCGGCTGCTCCAAACCGGCAAGCAAGCGCAACATGGTAGTTTTACCGCAGCCGCTTTTGCCCAGCAGCACTGTAATGCCCTCTAAGGGCAATGACAACGTTAAATTGGAAAAAATCCGCTGTATACCGCCCTGCAGCGGATAGCTTTTGTATACCTGCTGCAGCCGGCAAATTTGGTTGACCGTCATACTGCGCACCGCCTTTGATACCGACAGCGTACCACGCCATTTTCTGCCGCAGCAGAAAGCAGCTCCAACGGCAGTTCCTGTTCCAATGCACCAAACAGCGGAATGCCGCTGCCCAGCAAACAGGGCATCACCGATAAATCATACACATCTATTAAATCATTGGCAATCAACTGCTGAGCAATGTCAGCGCCGCCGCAAATCCAGATATCTTTGCCCGATTGGACGCGCAGCTGCTGCACCAACTGGGTCGGACTTTGCTGCACAAAGTGAATTTCATCAGTATCCGTCTGGGGACAACGGGTTATCACATAGCTTTGCATTCCCTGATAAACCCACTGCTGCGGCGAAAGCTCCTGTGTAATCTGCCGATAAGTGCGTCCACCCATAATCACAGTATCGACCTGCGCTGTAAATGCCTCATAACCATAATCACCTGCATAGCCGGCGCTTTGACCGCCCAGCCAGTCCACACCGCCCCGGGCATCGGCAATGTAGCCATCCAGACTGACTGCAATATATAAAATCACCTTCCGCATCTGCATTCACCTCTCGTATTCTCGTATTTGATTTGATTTATTCTACCATAAACTAATGTCTCCATGCAATTTTCAAAATATTTCGTATGAAAGATTACATGGTCAGCTATCCTATCTTTGCCTATCTCCTGTCCAAAGAGTATGCAGTCGGCTTGTCCTATCTTTGCCCATCCTTCAGTGGTGCTGGACGATCGCTGACATGTCCGCCTCAGTTTGGACTTCGTCCACTTCGGTTCAGACATTTGGCGCGATAGTCCATCCCAATTCAGAATTTTGGCAAAGGATAGGCCAGCCTTATGCGCACAAGTCAGGGAGA
>USPE01000110.1 GCA_900556545.1 uncultured Peptococcaceae bacterium
TTTACCATAATATCTACAAAGGGACGATCCAGTGATGATTGGAAACTGTTAGCCTGGAAGTTTTTATCATTATCGACAAAATCAAAGGAGTAGGTTTGCAGCTGTTGCCCCTGTTGGGCTAGTTTGCGGGCACAGATGGCTGATACCAAACTGCTGTCCAAACCGCCGGATAAAAATGTGCAGATTGGCACATCGGATACCATCTGACGTTCCACGCTGTCTATCACCAGAGTGGAAACCTTTTGCACAGTGTCCTGGTAAGAATCGGTATGGGGTTTGGCTTCCAACTGCCAATAAGGAATATCTTGAATTTGTCTGTCTTTGACTGTCAAATAGTGACCGGGCAGCACTTCTTTCATGCCTGCAAAGACACCGTGTCCCGGTGTGCGGGCCGGACCCAGCCCCAGAACTTCGTTCCAGCTGTCATTATCCAGCTGAGGGCGGATTCCTCCTGCAAACAACGCTTTTTGTTCAGAACCAAACAGGAATTCTTCTGCAGTTTGTTGATAAAAGAGAGGCTTTACGCCTAACCGGTCACGGCAAAGCAACAGCTGGTCGGCTGCTGAATCATAGATGGCAAAGGCAAAGATGCCGTTCAGTTCTCGAAAAAAGGCAGGGCCGCAAGCTAAATAGCCATTTAAGATGACTTCGGTATCACTGTCTGTTTCCCATACTAGGGAATATTGATTAAGCTGACGGCGCAGCTCAGTCATGTTGTAAAGTTCGCCGTTATAGACAATGGTGCAATTATGTTTACTTTCCTTATGCTGTTTGCACATGGGCTGGTGGCCTTTTTGCAGGTCAATGATTGCCAGACGGGTGTGAGCCAGACCACTGTGGGGATATAAAACAGTGTCCTGCTCATTGGGACCGCGACGTTTTAGACTGTCTTTCATTTGCGTCAATCTGCCATTCCATTGCGGATGCAGCGTGTAATCAAAGGATGTCTGGTAAAAACCAGCAATTCCACACATAGAATATCACTCCTTTTTTATTCTGCTGGATAAGGGCTACGGATTACCGGCTGAATTTGTTTACCCAACAAAGCCTGTTCAATGGTTTCAGGAATTAGATTGGTGTGTGCAATCATAGAGTTTGGTTTTTTTAAATAGTTATCCTGTCCGAAAGGAACAAAGTAAATATTTTTTGTATTCAGCAAAATACCAATATTTTTTAAATTCATTCCCAGGGCGTCATTGGTGGAAAGAGATATAACTAGCGGTTTGTTGTTGCGTAAATGGGCTTTGGCTGCCATGAGAACTGGTGTATCAGAGATACCGTTGGCCAGTTTTGATAAAGTGTTTCCGGTGCAAGGTGCGATGAGCAGAATATCAAACAATGCTTTGGGCCCGATGGGTTCGGCATCTGGAATGGTTGTGATTGGTTCTCTGCCGGTAATTTCTTTGGCTTTCTGCAAAAATGTTTCTGCTTTTCCAAAACGGCTGTCGGTTTTGTAGGCATTATCAGAAAAAATGGTATAAAGGGAGGCCCCTGTTTGGGCTAAGCGATGCAGTTCTTCAAAAACATTTTTGTAAGTACAGAAGGAGCTGGTAACAGCAACTCCAATGGTTTTTTCATGAAAATCAAAGGTCATAAGGCATCATCCTTTCAAAGTGGATTGGTGTTAAGGTAACGGAGAAAATCTTTGGCTAACAATTCTCCCGCAGTTTGTGGTGCAATTTTGCCGGGCAGACCGGGGCAGCTCTGATAATAGAGTGAAAGTTGCTTTGCGGCGTTTTTGTCGATGCCGCCTGGGGCGCTGGCCAGGTCGAACAGCATTGCCTGTGATGGTAACAGTTGTAACAAATCGTAGGTAAGTAGTAAAGATGGTACCGTATTGACCAGCAGCTCGCAGTTCGGCAAAATAGCTGGCAGTGCTTCAGGCGCTAAAACGGTGTAGCCAAAAGAACAAGCCAGACTGCGCTTCAGAGCATCGGTTTCACAAATGCTGACATGGCAGCCCAGGGCTGTCAGTTTTTGCGCCAATATCATACCGCAGCGGCCATAGCCCAATAACAACAGAGAGGTGTTTTGTAAGATATAAGGTGTCTGCTGCAGCAGAATGGCGATCATGCCTTCGGCGGTAATTTCTGCATTGGCCAGAGCTAGTTCAGGGGATTGCATAAAGTCATAGGTGATGATTTTCTTTTGGTGGCATTGCTGAATAAAATCGGCAGGCAGATTTCCGCCAGCAAGTAATTGACCAGGTTGTAATCGTTGTAATAACTCAGTCAGATAGAGCGGTTGCGTTTCTGCGGGTAAAACAACTGCTCCATTGCGTGCCAGAGGTACCGGTCCGATAACGCATTGATACTGATTTAATGCTTCTAGATTTGATAAGATTACTGCATCTATCTGGGAAAAATCTGGCAATGCGTATACTGCGGAGAGAAGATTTTGCTGCGCCAATGTATAAGCAAGCCATTTTTGTCGCAAGTCCCCGCCCATAACTGCAATCGTAGGATAAGACATAGTGGAGCATCTCCTTTCATTACATACTAATCAGTATATGAAGCCTCGAATAATTGGTGAGTGGGATGAAAAAGATTGTGCATGGAATGATTGTTTTTTTTACAGGAGGGGCTTATAATGATAGGCAGTGTAGAAGAAAAGAGGTTATGATTGTGGAAACGACCAATCGGAAACAGGGGTATTTTTGTATTGCTGTTACCACTGTTTTGTTTAGTTTAATGGAAATTGCTCTAAAATTTATTGGGAATGATCTGAATCCGATTCAGGTTACATTCTCTCGTTTTTTATTTGGAGGTTTGGTGCTGCTGCCTTTTGCACTGCGGTTGTTGCGACGTTTGGCGGCAGAGGATATTCATATGGAAAAAGCAGATTTGCATTATTTTGCATTTTTAGGTACCATCGGAATCGTCATTAGTATGACGTTATATCAACTGGCCACGTTGCATGCCAATGCTTCTGTGGTTGCTGTTTTATTCAGCAGCAATCCGTTATTTGTCATGGTGTTGGCGTATCTGATTTTGCGGGAGCCGATCCATGGACGCAACATTGCTGCATTGTTATTGGATATTGTGGGTATTATCATCATTATTGCGCCGTGGAATATGGACATTGCGTTCAGTGGAGTTGCTTTTACCTTGTCGGCAACATTGATCTTTGCTTTGTATACCGTACTGGGAAAACGAAAATGTTATAAATTTGGTGGCCTGACCGTTACCTGCTTTGGCTTTTTATTTGGCAGTATAGAATTAATTGGTTTGGCAGCCATTGGTCATATTCCGGTTGTGGCCGATTTTTTGATTGCGCATGGTTTGCAGAATTTTGCTTATGTGCCGTTTTTGTCTGGATATACGCTGCAAAATTTGCCGGTAGTATTATTTGTTTATCTGGGAGTGACAGGGTTGGGTTTTGCCTCCTATTTTACTGCTATGGAAAAAACGTCGGCCAATACAGCAGCGCTGGTATTTTTCTTTAAACCGGTATTAGCACCAATTTTAGCTTTTTTGATTCTTCATGAAGAAATTCCGTTGCATATGATGATTGGAATTTTGTTTATTTTGGTTGGCTCTATGACCAATATTTTGCCAGGTTTATTACAAAATCGATCAACACATTAAATGATATGCGGTTTGTCGATTGGAGAAGAGAGTTTTCTTTGGTATCAATTTTCCAAATCTACATTAAATACTGAAATTATTAGAATCCATGATGGATGTTTACTGCATATTGTGGGAAACATCTATTTTTGTTGTCTTGTAAAGAGTTAGATGTTTTGTTAGATAGTTGATTTTGCAAATTGATTGTTTTGTAGTAACTGTACGCATATTCCCTTTGAGAATTTTGTTATTTTTTTTCTGTTGATGCATAAAATGAACAAAAGAGAGGAGGAAGTATGGTGAAAAAGAAATTAATTTTGTTTCTAAGTGCTGTCTTGATTATGGTTGCAGGATTTTTAACCGGAATGGGGCTGCAGCATATGAGTCAGTCAGCTTCTGTGGCAACTGCTGCAGTGGAAAAAGAAGTTCCTATCTATTTTGTGGAAACTGATGAAAAAATAGTATCTATTTCTTTTGATGCGGCTTGGGGCTGTGAGCGGACGGAGAAAATTTTAAACACATTAGAAAAATACGATGTCAAAGCGACATTTTTTCTGACAAATATCTGGTTAGAGGATTATCCGGATATGGCGAAGAAAATTGCTGATGCCGGACATGAAATTGCTATGCATAGCGTTTCCCATCCTCATATGAGTCAGATTAGTGCAGACGAAGCAGCCAAAGAAGTGGATGGTAATTATCAAATGATAGAAACTGTGACAGGATATCAGCCTATCTTATTCCGATTTCCATTTGGAGAGTATGATAATAAAAGTATTGATATACTGCGCAATAAAGGCTTTTATCCAATACAATGGTCGATTGACAGTTTAGACTGGATGGAATCAAAAACGAAGGCTGATATTGTCGATCGTGTGACCTTAGGATTGCATCCTGGTGCTATTATTTTATGTCATAATAATGGCACTTACACGGCAGAGGCGGTGGATGAAATTATTTCATATGCGCAGGCCCAGGGGGATCGGTTTGTACCAATCGGTGATTTAATTTACAAGGGTGATTATCAGACTGATCAGCAGGGGATGGAACGAAAACCGATAGAAGAGAGTGAAATCGAAGAACGACATGAGTAAAATCGGCTAGTTGTTCTATGGGCGTAAAAGAATGTGGGGAAGACAGTTATTGTAAATCAATGTTATGTTGGTTCATAATAACTGTTTTTTATTTTGGTTAATATTTTCATTAGAAAATTCTTTGTAAATAGATATGATTGAAAATAACTTGCAATTTCAGTGTGGATTGGGTAAGATGAGAAATAAAACGGAAAAGGAGACGTGGTTATGAGTCAGAAAGTATTGGTTGTTATTGATATGCAGAACGATTTTATTTCAGGAAGTTTGGGTACGTCTGAGGCGCAGGCTATAGTAAAGAAAGTAAAGACAAAAATAAATCAGGCTGTAAAAAATAAGGATGCTGTGTTGTTCACTCGTGATACCCATGGTGCTGATTATTTGGATACCCAGGAGGGAAAAAAACTGCCAGTACCGCATTGTATCCGTTATACATCTGGATGGCAGATCGAAAAATCATTACAGATACCAGATGCCCGGATTTTTGATAAAAATACTTTTGGTAGTCTGGATTTGGTACATCATTTGCTATGTGCCAACTGTACAGAAGTAGAAATTGTAGGTGTTTGTACCGATATTTGTGTAGTGTCTAATGCTTTGTTAATGAAAGTGTATTTACCGGAACTAACAATTCGGGTGGATAGCAGCTGCTGTGCAGGAACAACACCGGAAAATCATCAAAAAGCGTTGGATGTTATGGCGCAGTGCCAAATAGAAATTTTATAAGCTGTCCGGTATAGAGTTACATGTATTGCTGCATAACAGAAAACAGGAGGATATATGATACAGCAGCCATATCAGCATAAAGTGCAGTATTATGAAACAGATCAAATGGGAATGGTACATCATTCCAATTATATTCGCTGGTTTGAGGAAGCCAGGGTGGATTATTTGGAGCAGATAGGATTGCCTTATCGCAATATGGAAGAAGAGGGGATTGGCAGTCCGGTATTATCTGTACAGTGTCAATACAAGTCAAAGGTAGTCTTTGATGAGATTGTCACCATTGCAGTTACATTATTGCAGTATACAGGATTGCGTATGACTATAGGTTATATTGTAGCGGGCATGGATGGCAAGGTTCGTTGTACAGGAGAAACAAGCCATTGTTTTGTGAATCAATCAGGACGTCCGATTTCTTTAAAGAAGGTAAAACCTGTTTGGCATGAAAAATTTTTGCAAGAAGTAGCAGAATTGGAATCTTAAATATAGAAAATAGTGCCGTCGGTTTGTTATAACTGGCGGTATTTTTGTAAATTGTTGTAATTGCTTGAAGACGTATTGTTAGACAATAAGACGTATGTTAGACAATAAAAATATCCGGAATAAATCTTTTGTGATTGATTTATCCCGGATATGAAATCATTTTTTATTTTGTTGTAGACGGATGCTTGTGCATTTTATTGTTGATGGTATCAATAACAACGGCAATCGCGTTATCACCGGATACATTGGCTGCAGTACCAAAACTGTCCTGTGTTAAGTACAGAGCGATCATCAGAGAAGCCAATGGACTTTCCACTGCGATACCGATCATAGGCAAAAATGGCAGTGCACTCATAACAGCACCGCCCGGTGCGCCTGGTGCAGCAACCATAGCAATGCCTAAAATGAACAGGAATGGCATAAATACACCTAAAGAGTAATCCATACCATTGATATAAAGCAAAGCAACGGAGAAGCAGGTCAATGAAGTAATACTGCCTGCTAAATGAATGGTTGCGCATAATGGAACAACGAATTCACGAATTTGTTTTG
>USPE01000111.1 GCA_900556545.1 uncultured Peptococcaceae bacterium
TTTTTTATGCTGTAGGAATGTTGATTTGGGGGCCGCTCAGTGATAAATACGGTCGCAAAAAACCATTGTTATATGGTTACTTATTATATTGTATTGCCAGTTTTGCCTGTATGATTTCCTGGAATGTATATATGCTTATTGCCAGCCGAATTTTACAGGGGATTGGAGCGGCCAGCGTAACAGCTATCTCGATGGCAATTATCAAAGATTGTTTTTCGGGCAAAACAAGGGAAACAGTATTAGCACTGGTGCAGACGTTTTCTGGATTTGGTCCCATTTTAGCACCGGTCATCGGTGGATGGCTGTTGTTAGTTACTGATTGGCGTGGTATCTTTTTTGTATTGTTTTTCTTTGGTATGATTGGATTGTTGTTGACCTGGTTGTATGAAGAAAGCCTGGAGCCGGAAGGGCGGCTGAAGGGCAGTGCTTTTCAGTCTTTTGGTCAGATTTTTGTTGCTATGAAAAATAGGGTGTTTATGTGGATTATTATGATTTATGGAGTTTTGAATATTCCGTTTTTTATGTATATCACATTATCATCTTATATTTACGTCAATCAATTTGCCTGCTCGGAGCAGGTATACAGCTATTATTATGCAGTTTGTGCGTTGTTGTCTATGGCGGGTCCATTTTTATATATTCGTTTTTTCCAGAACAGCAACAAGAATACGTTAATTTATATCTGTCTGGGAATTAGTCTTTTGGGCGGTATTGGCCTTATGACAGTGGGACAGTTGCAGCCTTATCTGTTTTGCCTGATGGTTTTCTTATTTTATCTATTTACCAATATTCTGCGTCCTTACTTTACCAATTTGACATTGGAGCAGGAGAAGGATGTAGGAACGGCGTCATCGGTAATGAATATGTGCTATAATCTGTTCGGCAGCTTTGGGATGCTGATCTCATCTTGGTCGTTCTCCAATATGATTGTGGCCATTGGTTTCATGATTGCTTTGACTTCGGCCATCAGCATAGGAGCATGGTGGAAAATGGTGCATTCTGGTAAACCGATCCGCGGTTTTTATGATTGAATTTGAAATTATATAGCGAGAGGTTAGAAAAACGATGATGGATGTACGTTTTTCTAACCTTTTTAAGTTAGTATTATTATGGGTATATAATATGTTTTATGTAAACTAACATAAGAAAACTTCGCACAGTCAAGTTTACATAATAGATGTTATATACACTGAACAATAATTAGCAAAAAGAAACTTTCATTTTTTTCCTTTCAAGGTCAATCCGTTCAGCTTCATCGAGAGTAATACGCACCAAACGCTTATTAGTACGCCAAGCATTTAAACCAATTTCTTTTACAAGCCAATCTTCACCATATACACGCATCAGAGCAGAGAGAGTAGGAGCACATTGGGACTTGATCCAATCCGCAGCATCTTCCAATGTACGCTCAGCTTTCAATACACGAAACAAACGAATAGGGGAAACATCACCAAGAAACTGTTCCCAACGCTGATTCACTGGCCACCTGTCCTTATGACTATCAAATGGATTTTTATCTAAGATAGTAAAATAATTAGAGAGCACACCAGCAATAATTTCACCAATAGCGAAACCCGAAGATAGAAGCTGCTCACAAGCCACCTGAGCACGGTCATCTTTACAAACTAATTCCCAGCGTACCCAATGCTCAGGCAAATCTTTATCATCATCACGAAAGATTCGTTCTAAGGTTTTATCATAACAACGACAAAATAAATCTGATGTACGGGAACCTAAATAAACAGTATCACCTGTCAGTTCGGCAGATTGCATAGAAACAGTTTGATTAATACATAAAGAACGCCAACGAGATTTCACTAATCCATCATTCACGAACTGGCGCAACTCATACGGATAAAAATATATATCACCAATATTATCCAACGCTAAATCAATACGAGTCACCTTACAATTAAAAGAAAGAATATTCTGAATCAAATCTGACGGCATAACACGAGAGAAGAGAGCACGGCAGCCTTCACCCGGTATCGTTACATGAACACCCATTCCCGGATTTTTGGCACCGAAAAGAACCCGAACATCACCCCAATAAGCTTGCAGCTTATTTGAATAACCCATAGCACCACGGCCAGTATCTTCAAAATCAGCAAGAGAAAGACCTAAAATTTGTTCAACAACTAAATAATGTTCCATATCAAAAACGGTAAACTCAAGATAGTCAATACTTGCTAGCATCCCATTATAGTCTACTCTACACAATTTGTCAAAATCAATCGTTTCTATTTGTTGTGGTTTTACTACCCCCCTGTTAGCAGAAGGGGGTTCAAGACGTGCAACCCCACGATTTTTTAGTTTTAACACTTTATTCTTCGGTGTATATCTATTTCTGAGTTTGTAGAAGTTCATAATAACCAACCTTTCACATTTTGATATTCAAAAACGGTATCTTATTCACAAAGAACCGCAGCATCTTATAAAAATCATCCCATAATTCAATTGCGATGATCACTGACAGACAGGGGAGAGCCACTGGAAGATAGAGCCAATTTCCAATGAAAGACATCCCCTGATTCAAATAACCTACAAATTCTGACCACACAGTAGAAATTTCTGATGGCAGAGATGGCAGCGCTGGCAATAACCCCAATAAAAAAGAAAGCAAGCCGATTACAACATCAAGTACCAATTCAATAATCATTGATGATTCAACCAGCTTTCATATTTACGTTTAATCGCATTAACTGTAGCAATCACGCATATTAAAGAAGTAATTGTTTTAATTGCATTTTTCACAACATCCAACTCCTTGGGCATAATTTCAAATTCATATTCGTTCCAAACAGTAAAAGTACCCTCATTGGGTACTGCGATATCAAACTGTGGCAGTGTCATCGTATTTTGTGGAGTAGACACACCAGACACTACAGCTTTTCCCATTTCAATAACCATCTCCGGCACTTGATATAAAATCCCAAGTTTTTCTTCCGCCAACTGCTTCACTTCCTCAAATTTGCCACCGACCTTTTCCTGATCAGGAACTATCAGATCGGTCAACATTTCTCCGATTTTTTCAGGTAATTCAGTAATACCTTTTATAATGTCAGTAAAGCCTTTTTTCATCTCATCAGTTTGGGATTGAACCTTATCACCAACTTCTTTACCAGCTTCCTTAACCGTATTTTTTACTTCAGCAAAACCTTTATTTATACTTTGCCCAAGCTTACCAATAGATTGATTAACCTGTCCAATCATACCGCCAACCTGATTGGTAACAGACTGGCCACTGGAAGTCGATAAAGTAGCTATCGAATTACCAAAAGAATAATTAAAAATCGGATACCAACGCATATAATTACCATCAATATTAACACGATCATATCCATATAAAGATAAATCTTTATCAAAATTTGCATACATAGTGTTAACAGTATAAGGATAAACAACAGTAACAACACAAGAATCAACACTGGCACTCATAACATCATACGTATAACCATTTTTAGTATAAGTATCTGGTATATCAAAAGACATGCTGTACCGATAATCAGCAGATGGACGATACATAATACTACTGCCAAAATCTGCTGGCAAAAACCATTCATTATCATAAGTAACAGATACATCAGATGTACCTGATTGATTCGATATTGATATCCAACTTCCAGAACCTTCTTCAGTTTTCGGTGGCATATAGCCACTACCAGACCACGTATAAGTAACATATGCTTTATAAGGACTAGTAGTAGACGGTAGTAAAGCAGGCCAAACAGTACTCTGGCTAGAATCATCGGAAACCAAATTAGAAAAAAATATTAAACCATTAATATCTAACGACAAAGTACTAGCAGCATCAATATTTAAATCAGTAATATTATATCTAATACCATAATAAGGAGTACCAGAATCATAGTTACGATCAATGCTAGCAGTTACAACATAACTATCAAACTGACTAATCGTATAATCAGTCAAATCATTACCGTTATAATTACCAACCGTATAACTACCAGTTTTAGAATTATAAAAAACAGCAGCAGCTTTAACAGTAGCATCAGTAACAGAACGGACTAAACTAAACCCAATCATACTATCAGTAGTACCAGCCATAACTGGTTGACTAACTAAAGCGATAATCAGTAGCGCCACTAGAAATACTAAAAACTTTCGTTTCATTCAATCACCTCCGACTAAATGTAGAGAAGGAGAGAGAAGCAAACCACAATCCAAAGCCACAGGCAATTACTAAAGCAATCAGATACACAATATCTGTAGATCTATCAGCGCCTGTAAGAGTAGGGTAGGGGGCAAGATTAGAATAAACTAAACCTTGACCAACTGTTAAAGAAAATGAAGAATCATCATAATACACATAAGAATACCGATTATTCGATCCTGTTCTGG
Organism: uncultured Peptococcaceae bacterium; assembly: GCA_900556545.1. GTDB lineage: Bacteria > Bacillota > Peptococcia > Peptococcales > Peptococcaceae > UBA7185. Next base: position 4,363 of record USPE01000111.1, read on the forward strand.
TAGATAACTCATATACACGAACTGGTTCACCGGAGCCGGAGAATCCAGCAGAGAAATCACCGGTAGCAAAAATATATTCATATTGGCCAACTCGAGCAAATACATAGTCATGTTCCAATGGAACATAAGAAAGTAGCCCTTTTGCAAGATTCAAATAAGAATCAGAAATCATACCATCATCATACACATCATTGGCAGCGCGAAGCTGCGCTGCATAGTTGATATAATCATAAACAGTGGGCGTTGTGGCATCGCTGGCGGGGCTTTCGCTATCCGCTAGCGCGGATGCCACAAACTGCCCTGATGCTTCATCAAACACAAACATATCTGTTTCAGAATCTACTGGCGGTTCAGGTTGGTACACCATATATGCCTGGGCAAATACTGGAGAGCCCAACAGCAGCCAGAACAGCACACATAGTATTAACTTTTTCGCCATGTCTGACCTCCTAGCCGCTGCATCTTTTGGTAGGTATCAAAAACATCATGCCGGAGATACCAGTCATGCAGGCACCAGTACGGCCGACCATTGTTAATCTCGATTGTACCGTCAACCGATTCAATGCATTCATCCATATCAATAATCACATTATGCTGTAAAAAACCAAACAGGCAGCGACAGTCAATAACATACTTTAACTGCTCCCGAATGGGCTTAGCAATACGGGTAACCCGTTGGCTAGTGCCTATAATCAGCCGCCGTTGCTTCCGGCTTTGGGCAAATTCGATCATATCTTGCGGAGTAATCGACTTACTTTCCAGACTGTTCCAAATCAAATGGATTTCATCCAGTAAGTACACCACACCATCAACACCATTATTACCATACTTGCCTAAATCATCCGGTTCTGTGTACTTATAAATTTCATTCGGATAGCCCATCAGGCACAAATCCATATTTGTAACAAGCCGAACGCGAGGAAAATCCAAAAGCAAATTGTGTAAATATTGGACAGCAGAAGCAGTTTTACCCTGACCTTGGGAACCGCAGAAAAGTAAAATACCGGAGTGGGGGAAGATATCATAATAAGTTTTACGTTCATTTACCTTATCATCCAGCAAATCAAAGAAATCACCAATATTTCTATGTTTTTTTAAGTACCGAAGCATAGTTTCACCGCCTGAATAAATGCGTAATAGATATCAATAAATTAATTAAATTCCTAAAAACATATAAAATTCTCACTTAATAATAAGCCTCCCGCCAAAAGCAGCTCGCAATATAACAGAAACAGCAAGGTTGCCAAAGCCAAAAACAATGGAAAATGGGAGAAAGCCCTGCAAATACATAATGAAAGTTTGTGTGATAGATTCATACATGATGCACAACTCCTTGATTAAAAATAAAGGCTACGCAGCCAGATCAGCCGCGCAGCCGCAAACAAACTTTGTATGAAAGCACAAATTAAGCAGAAACTCTACCTTTACGGACCGCGGACATAATAACACGAATTCCTTTTCTGATGGCCCACCACATAAACACAATACCAATGCAAGATGTAATCATGGCAGCAATCATTCCAATAATACTGGTTACATTCAGAGTACCAGTCACAGTAGAAATGATGGTTTGTAATTCTGTAGAAGTAAATGCTCCGCCGGAACCAGCAGGTTCTTCAGCAAAAGCAAAAACCGGAATCATCAGAAAAAAAGCAGTTAATGCAAAAATCTTATTTTTCATTAGTTTTCACCTCCTTATCCAACAACATCAATAGAGGTCAAAACCGGACGTTTTTTTCCAACACGGACATTATAATTAAACATACAATCCAAAGAGCCGTTAGAAAAGTCTAATCCAGCAGCTTGATGATAAGCAGGGGAGGAGACTCCAATAAACTGTTTGATTGCTTTCATGCCAATTACAGTTTCATCAGGGGCAACAATAAACAGATTTACTCCTTGAACCGCTTCACCAGTTTCTCGATTTGTAAAATCTAAAATCTGTTTTCCTACAACTTTTACAACTTCATCAC
>USPE01000112.1 GCA_900556545.1 uncultured Peptococcaceae bacterium
GATTTTCAGCAGCGTTTTTTTGTTGTGGACAAAACCGCTTGTCGGCATTTTTGGTGCAGTGCCGTCTGTAACAGAGCTGTGTCGGGAATATCTTTTTGCCTATAGTTTTTTCATTATTCCGCAAATTTTATTTGCTGTACTTCAGATTTATACCATTGGTTCCGGTAAATCCACTTTGGCCATGGTCAGTGCTTTCATTGGCGGCGGGATTAATATTGTGTTTGACTTTTTGATGATTCAGGTATGGGATATGGGCATGACCGGGGCGGCGGTGGCCAGTGGTTTGGGCATGGCCGTTCCTTGTATCATGTTATTGAAAGGATTTTTGAGCAAGGACAGTTTGCTGCATTTTTCCAAACCGCAACTTGATTGGAAGGTGATGACGAAAACAGTAACCAACGGTAGTTCCGAGTTTGCCTCCAATCTTGTCAGCGGTGTTGTGATGCTGCTGTTTAATGCCCGCATGCTTGCCATTGCCGGTTCCAGCGGTGTGGCTGCCAGTACAATTACTTTTTATGTGTTTGGTTTGATGAGCGCGCTTTATATGGGCTATATGCTGGGCATCTCACCGCTTTTGAGTTATGCTTATGGCGCAGGAGAACATGACAAGCTGAAAAAAATCAGAACCATTAGTGTGTCGTTTATTGGCATATTGGCAATCTCTACAACCATTTTGTCTGTTTTGGGTTCTAAGGTACTTGTTTCTGCATTTACTGAAGTCGGCAGTGAAACCTACTTGTTGGCGGTCAGCGGCAATCAGCTGTTTTCGTTGGCATTGCTTTTTGTTGGATTTAACACCTTTTCCAGCATGTTGTTTACAGCTCTTTCCAATGGCAAAATCTCGGCAATCATTGCCTTTTCCCGCACCTTTGTTTTGTTGTCTGCTGCGATTTTAATTCTGCCGGTATTTTGGGGAATCAACGGGCTATGGCTTTCGGTGCCGTTATCCGAGATGATAACACTGCTGTTGTCGATTTACTTTATTAAAAAATATCAAAAAGAATATCAGTATTAAAAGATACTGTTTTTATAAAAAGGCATTTTCCAAGAGCAATTCAGTGCAGCAACTGATGTTCAGGAAAATGCTTTTTTGTAGTTTGGTCAAACGCCAGGATGGATGTTAGAACAGTAAAGTCAGCTTTTTTTCATCAATTTTTTGAAAGAAACAAAGAACAATGAAACGTCAGCAAAATTTTGCAAAAATTTAAGATTTCGTTAAAAATGTGTTTAGAAGCTTATCGTCTATGGTAAGTACAACACAGATTACTTCAATTTTGTAAAGGAGGAGAAACAATGGACCAACTATTGTTTGCGAGATGGCAGTTTGCAATTACAACTGTCTATCACTTTTTATTTGTTCCACTGACACTGGGTTTGTCTATTCTGGTCGCTATTATGCATACGCAATATTATCGCACCAATGATTTGAAATACCGGAAGATGACCAAGTTCTGGGGCAAATTGTTTTTAATTAACTTCGCCCTTGGGGTTGCCACCGGTATTGTGCAGGAATTCCAGTTTGGTATGAACTGGTCTGAATATTCTCGCTTTGTAGGCGATATTTTTGGAGCGCCGCTGGCCATCGAAGCGCTGGCAGCATTCTTTATCGAATCCACCTTTTTGGGAATCTGGATTTTTGGCTGGGATAAACTGCCCAAACTGCTGCACCTGATTTCAATCTGGTTGGTAGCATTCGCCAGCAATTTATCGGCATTTTGGATTTTAGTAGCCAACTCGTTCATGCAAAATCCGCAGGGGTTTGTACTCAACAACGGGCGGGCAGAGATGGTTAATTTCTTTGATCTGATCACCAATCCTTATGTATGGCATCAGTTCCCCCATGTGGTAACTGCCGGGATTACAACAGCAGGATTTTTTGTTATGGGGATCAGCGCCTGGCATCTGGCTAAAAAGCATGATGTGGACTTTTTCCAGAAATCGTTTAAATATTCTGTCGTTTACGGTCTGATTGGCGTGCTGGCTGTTTGCGGTATCGGCCATGCCCAGGGTCAGTTTTTGATGGATGTGCAGCCAATGAAAATGGCTGCTGCTGAAGCCCACTGGGAAACCGAAGATCCGGCATCCTTTGTGGCCATTGCTGCCATTGATGAAGAAGCCGGGGAAAACACATTCTCTATTGAAATTCCCAATATGCTCAGTTTTATGACGTATAATTCCTTTAGCGGCGAAGTAAAAGGGATTCATGATTTGCAGGCTGAGTACGAAGCCAAGTATGGTGAAGGCAATTATGTGCCGCAGGTAACACCGTTGTTCTGGAGCTTTAGAGCCATGGTAGGCGCCGGCGGATTGATGGTGCTGCTGGCTTTGATCGGGATTGTATTGCTGAAAACAGGTAAGCTGCAGAACAGTAAACTGTATTTAAAAGTGATGCTGTTTGCGATGGCACTGCCTTACATTGCCAATACAACCGGCTGGCTGATTACGGAAATGGGCCGTCAGCCATGGATTGTATACGGTCTGCAGAAAACAGCGGAAGGGATTTCCACTGTGGTGCCTGCCAGCTACATTTTGATTAGTATGGTTGGCTTTACCCTTGTTTATGGTATTTTGGCAGTTGTAGATGTGATGCTGCTTGTGAAATATGGCAAGAAATCTCCGGAAGCGCTGGAAGAAGCGCCAACTGCAAGTGAGGAGGTGTCCTTATGGACTTAAACATTCTCTGGTTTATTTTGGTGACCGTTCTGTTTATCGGATTCTTCTTTTTGGAAGGCTTTGATTATGGCGTAGGGATGCTGAATCCCATTGTGGCCAAAAACGATACAGAACGCAGAATTGTATTAAATACTTTTGGTCCGTTTTGGGATGGCAACGAAGTTTGGCTGCTGACTGCCGGCGGTGCAATTTTTGCAGCTTTTCCTAACTGGTATGCTACTTTGTTCAGCGGTTTTTATATGGCGCTGTTTCTGGTGCTGCTGACCTTGATTGTGCGCTGTGTGGGCATTGAGGTGCGCAGTAAAAAAGAAAGCAAGCAGTGGAGAAATACCTGGGATTGGCTGATTGCCATCAGCAGTTTCCTTTCCGCATTTTTGTGGGGGGTAGCCGTTACCAATTTGGTGACAGGCGTACCGATTGATGCCAATATGCAGTTTGCAGGCAATTTCTTTACTCTGCTGACCCCATTTACTATTTTTGGTGGTGTTGTTTTTGTATTGTTGTTTGCGTTCCATGGCGCGTTGTTCTTAAAATTAAAAGTGGGTTCTGATGTCATTTTGCAGCGGGTAAAAGGTTTGGCTGACAAGCTGGGCTTTGTGCTGGTAGCAGCTGTTGTTATCTGGGTGGTGCTGGCGTATATCCTGACCGATATTTACAGCGGTCTGTTGGCGTTGGCTTGTGTGGCTTTCGCTGCAGTGGCTTTGGTAGCGGCGGTAGTATTACAGCTGAAAGATAAAAAAGGATTTTCCTTTATTGCGATGTTCCGGGGGATTTTGTTTGTACCAGCCAGTGTATTTGCCGGAATGTTCCCAAATGTGCTGATCTCTACATTAGATCCAGCCTGGAGTTTAACCATTTATAATGCCAGCTCCAGTCCGTATACCTTGAAGGTAATGACCATTGTTGCACTGACTCTGGTGCCCATTGTGCTGTTGTATCAGAGCTGGAACTATTATGTGTTCCGCAAACGGATTACCGCAGAAGATGTACATTATTAATAAAATCCAATAAACAAACCAAGCGAGGTCCGGGATATTCCGGCCTCGCTTGGTTTGTTTTTCATTTGCTGATATCAATTTTATATCATATCTTATAAATAACATCACTGCTGTATATTGCTGATTCCGCGCATATTTTTTGTCTGTCTATCTTTATCAGACTTCAACTGTCCCGATTAGGAATGGATAGCAAAAACGGCAGAGGTACGTTGGTGTAGAGAAACTTTATTCTTGCAGTACACCGTTGATATAGGTCACTGTGCGGTCAGCAAATTGCAGTGTTAAAACATTTGTAACATCAGGATCCGTTTTCCAGTCGGGATATAACATGATATCGTAATAATGTGTTCGCTGATTGATTAAAAATTGTCTTACTGGGGTAGTCTGAATGATGTTGCAGTGGATTTCAGTTCTGTTGTTTTCTTTAAGGTAGGTGGAAGAATCCCGCTCAACTTCTACCGTATCGGGCAGAAAGTCTAAAACAAAATAAGTTGTTGTTTTTCCGTTTATCGTGATTTCTTCATAGCTGCTTTCTAGCTGTACATTGGTTGAATCACAAGGCCATTCTATGAGATAGAGAAAGGAAATGCCTGCTAAAAAACAACAACAGACAATGGCTGTGAAAAAAATAGTCTTCAAAATATTGCGCCTTTGTTGTTTTTGTATCTGCTGCAGCGGCTTTACATTCTGTTCAGCAGGGATGATCAGGGTTTGCTGTAACTGGTTTCGTTGTGCCTGACAGAGCGGGCATTGCTGCAGATGGGTTTCCACAAAGGAACAGCTGGCAGGGCTGACAATCTGTTCAATATATAATGGCAGCAAATCCTGTACGATGGCGCATTGTTCTGAAGGAACAACGGTTACTTCTTGCTGAGGCAGTTTTTTTTCCGTATCAGTTTGAGAATGGGGATTGGTTGTCATGTTGTAACACCTCCATATGGGCAATGATTTTTTGTTTGGCGCGATAAAAGGTAACGCGGGCCCAGCTGTCATTTTTGCCAAATAACTGGCCGATTCGTCGAAAGGATAGTTCACCAAATACGCGCAGCGTAAAAACCTCTTTATAAGGTTCTTCCATATTGTGCAGGAACTGATGAATGGAAAATGCTTCTTCTTCGTTGGAGATTTGTTCCAGAATGGTTACTCCGGTGTCCTGTGTCACACCATCATCAGGCAGTTGGGTAAGTCGCTGTTGTTTGCGGTATTGGGTATAATAGGTGTTGCGGGCAATGGTGAACAGCCAGGCACGAATGTCTTTTTGACCGTCAAATTGATGTAGTGAACGCAATGCTTTATGAAAGGTTTCTTGTGTAATTTCTTCGGCAAGATGTTCTGAACAGGATAAACTTTTGAGAAATAAATAAACATCGTGAAAATATAGTTGATAGATTTGCGAGAGATCCATTCCCATTCTGTTTCGCCTCCTTTCATCAGATTAACTTGCCAACAGAAAAAACGTTACAGTAAACTGCAAAAAATTGCAAAAATAATTTATCTTATTATAGCAGATAAGTAAGCTTGAACAAGGGAAGATTGGCTTTCAGGCAGATTTATGATAAAATAGCTGTGCGTCATGCAGTGTGTAGAAAGGCAGGATTTGTTTTGTTTTTTATTGATTGCATGCAATTTTTAAGAAAAAAGTATTATAATAATGGATATAAAAACAATGGGAAAAGGACTGGTGAAGAAGATGATACAACAGGAACGACTGGTACAGACGGTTTTGGATTTGGTGCAGCTGGATTCGGAGAGTAAACAGGAACGGGCTGTGGCTGATTATGTGACAGCGCGGTTGACTGCGTTGGGTTATACAGTGAGGGAAGATAATGCCGGTGAAAGTTTTGGCGGCAATGCCGGTAATGTGATTGCTTACAAGGCGGGGACAGGTGCAGGAAAGTGCTTGTTGTTCTGCGCCCATATGGATACGGTGAAACCGGGGAACGGTGTCAAGCCAATTGTGGAGCAGGGCATTATCCGCAGTGATGGCACTACCATACTGGGCGGAGATGATAAGGCCGGGATTGCAGCCATTTTGGAAGCGGCTGCGGCTATGGAAGAAAGCGGTTTTCAACATGGACCGGTGCAGATCATCTTTACAGTGGCAGAAGAAATTGGGCTGTTGGGCGCCAAATATTTGGACAGCGAACAGCTGCCTGCTATTGATGCGGGATATTTTTTTGACAGCGACGGTATGCCCAGCGAAATATGTGTGGCATCGCCATATCATATTGATTTGACGGTTACGTTTCGGGGCAGAGCTGCCCACGCCGGTGTAGAACCGGAAAAAGGCATCAGCGCCATTCAGATGGCAGCCAAAGCCATTGCTGCTATGCGCCTGGGACGGCTGGATGAGGAAAGCACTGCCAATATCGGTATCATTCAGGGCGGACGGGCAACGAATATTGTGACTGACGAAACGGTGATTTACGGCGAAGCGCGCAGCTTAAATAAGAGTAAGGTAGACAGCCAGATTGCCCATATGATTCAGTGTTGTCGGGAAGCGGCAGAACAGCTGGGCGGACAGGCCGAAGTGAAGGTAGATGAGTGTTATGCAGCCATTGATTTAAGTCCGGACAGCACCACTGTGCAGCTGGCTTGTGCCGCGCTGCGTAAATTGGGCATGGAGCCGCAGCTGGTAA
>USPE01000113.1 GCA_900556545.1 uncultured Peptococcaceae bacterium
CTGTTGGTATCGGTTTGTTTATCCCGCAGAGGTCCTTTTGCTGAGCTGCAGCTGTTATACACGCCTACTGCTATGATTATTGCCCAGGTGGTGCTGGTATCTCCGCTGATTGCCTGTTTAACTTATGAACTGGTAAAACATCGCGGGCGGGATATTCAAAAGTTGGGGCAAACCTTAGGCGCCAGCAAACTGCAATCGGTATGGATGGTTATCAGTGAATTAAAAAGTGAATTGTTTATTTATACGGTCAACGGGTTTTCCCGCGCCATTTCGGAAGTGGGTGCGGTGATGATGGTTGGCGGCAATATTAAGGGCAGCACGCGGGTAATTACCACCACCATTTCTATGCTCAATTCTATGGGGGATTATGCCATGGCCTTTGCGCTGGGAATGATTCTGATCGTGATTTCGTTGATGATCAATTCGGTGTTGTATACCTACAAGGAAAAGAGGGCTGATGTGTGATGGAAGTGCAGCTGAAGCAAATTGATAAACGCTATGGGCAGAAAGTGATTTTTCATAATTTCAGCAATACCTTTGCCTCGGGACACATAACCGGATTGGTGGGCGATAACGGCGTTGGCAAGTCTACCCTTTTGCGGATGATTGCCGGATTGGATTTGGCCTATCATGGGCATATTTATTATGATGGACAGCTGCTGCATAAATCGTTGTATCAGCAGATGACCATGGTATTTCAGACGCCTTATTTATTAAAGCGTTCTGTTTATGATAATATTGCTTATCCGCTGCAGTTGCGGCATCGGCCGGCGGGGGAGATAAAGAAAAAGACAGAGCAGATGTTGGAACGGTTGGGCATTACCCATTTATCCAGGCAATATGCCCATAGGTTATCCGGCGGGGAAAGCCAAAAGGTGGCCTTGGCCCGGGCGTTGATTTTTGAGCCCGATCTGGTTTTGCTGGATGAGCCCATGTCCGGCATTGATGCTGCATCGGTGCTGTTTATGGAAGATATGATTCGAGATTATGTGCAGCAGCATCATAAAACAGTGATTATGATTACCCATAATGCACGGCAGGTGGAGGAATTGTGCGATGCTGTCATACATCTGCATGCAGCAGAATAAAAAGGAGGCAATGGAATGGATTTTTTTGAAGTGATTGGTTTGGAACAGGCAGTGCAGCTATTACAGCAAAAATTTCCCGCAGCAGATATAAAAACGGAGCAGGTGCCGCTGATGGATGGGCAATATCGCTTTTTGGCAGAGGATATTATTGCAGCGGCATATGTGCCCGATTTTGACCGCTCTACGGTGGATGGATATGCAGTGTATGCTGCCGATACCTTTGGAGCCGGCGAAGGGCTGCCGTCGCTGCTGCAGGCTGCCGGTGCAGTCAGGATGGGACAGTCTGCTGATATCAGGCTGCAGCGGGGACAGGCTGTGGCGGTGCCCACAGGGGGCATGCTGCCGGAAGGCGCCAATGGCGTGGTGATGATAGAGTACAGTGAGCAATTTGATGAGAACACCATTGCGGTGTATCGTCCGGTTTCACCCGGTGAAAATATGGTTGCCCGCGGAGATGATTTGCGGCAGGGGGAAAAAATTTTAGCCAAAGGCACCCGCATCACAGCGCAGCATATTGCCATGCTGGCTGCCTGCGGTGTTGAGCAGGTGCGGGTGTATTGTCCTGTGCGGTTTGCAGTAATTTCCACAGGCGATGAAATTGTGGCTGGCGGTCAGGCGCTGCAATTGGGGCAGATTCGTGATATCAACAGACCGGGATTGTCTGCTATGATTGCCCAATGGGGCGGGCAGGTCACCTATCAGGCTATTGTGAAGGATGACAGAGAGGCTTTACTGGCAGCCATGACAGAGGGATTGCAGCAGGCTGATGTGCTGCTTACTTCCGGCGGAAGTTCGGTAGGCGAGCGGGATTACACCTATCAACTGATGCAGGAGTTGTGCAATGGCGATGTATTTATAAAGGGCATTGCGGTAAAACCGGGCAAGCCAACCATTGCCGGAAAAGCCGGTGATAAACTAATTTTGGGTTTGCCGGGGCATCCGGCAGCGGCGCTGCTGGTATTTCGGGCATTGATGGGCGCAGTCTTAAAGCAATGGGGTATGGTTGTGCAGGAAAGGGTGATTCCGGCCAGCATTGCGGTAAATTTGCCATCGGCTCCCGGAAAAACCACATTTCAAATGGTGCGGCTGGAACAAAAAGAAAATGGTTTTGCTGCTGTGCCTGTCTTTGGAAAATCAGGCATGATTCATTTGTTGGGCCAGAGCGATGGCTATATTATTATGCAGGCCCATCAGGAAGGGTTGGAGCAGGGACAGCAGGTTCTGGTCCATATGCTGTAGGAGGCGAATGAAATGAGTGACATGAAACGAAATACCTATATTGAAAATCATGATGATCAGCAGGCGCTGCAGGATTATTTGCAGGCGTTGGGCGAGCTGCAGGGAGAAGCAGAGGAACTGTCTGTATTGGATGCAGTGGGACGCATCACATACCAGGCGGTGTTTGCCCGTTTTTGTGACCCGGTATATAATGCAGCTGCCATGGATGGCATTGCGGTAGTGGCGGAGCATACCTTTGCGGCTACAGAAACAGCGCCCCTGCGTTTGCAGCCGGAGCAGGACTTTATATATGTGAATACGGGCAATGAAATTACAGCCCCGTTTAATGCGGTGATTATGATTGAGCAGGTGCTGCAGCATGCTGATGGAACGGTTTCTATTATTGCACCGGCATATCCCTGGGAGCATGTGCGCACTGTAGGGGAAAGCATTGTATCCGGAGATTTGATTTTGCCGTCCCGGCATAAGATTCGGCCCATTGATCTGGGCGCTTTGCTGGCTGGCGGCATCACCAGCATTGGGGTGTACCGCAAACCGTTGGTAGGAATCATTCCCACAGGCAATGAGTTGATTGAAGATCCGGAGCTGCTGGAGCCGGGCCGCTTGATGGAATCCAACTCCCGGGTATTTGCCGCGTTGACAGAGGAATACGGCGGGCAGCCCAATCGTTACAGCATTGTGCATGATAGTCCTGATTTATTGCGGGAGGCCATCAGCAAGGCCGCAGCGGAAAATGATATTGTGATTGTCAACGCCGGTTCTTCTGCTGGCAGCAAGGATTATACGGTGCATATCATTGAGGAGCTGGGGCAGGTGATTCACCATGGCATTGCCATCAAACCGGGCAAGCCGACCATTTTAGGCATGGTGCAGGGAAAACCGGTGATTGGCATTCCCGGCTATCCGGTATCTGCTTATTTGGTGTTTGATTTATTTTTGCGTCCGCTGATTTATGGCTTAACAGGTCAAAGCCAGCAGCAAGAGCAGTATGTGGAAGCCACCTTGACCAAACGGCTGGTATCCTCTTTTAAAAATGCCGAATTGCTTCGTGTTGCCCTGGGCTATGTGAACGGCCGTCTGGTGACCACACCATTGGAGCGGGGAGCGGCTGCTGTGATGAGCATGGGAAAAGCCGAACCTGTTGTTTGTGCGAAGGCTTAGAAGCAGGCGCCACAGTGCAGGTGCGGTTATTGCGGCCATTAAGCAAAATTAAAAATACGCTGGTGATTACCGGCAGCCATGACATGATGATTGATGTGTTGGCTGATCAGATGGCGGTATCCTCCGCCCATGTGGGCAGCTTGTCGGGAATTATGGCCTTGCGCCGCAAAGAATGCCATATGGCGCCCATTCATTTGCTGGATGAAACAACAGGTATTTATAATGAGGCCTATGTGCGGCAGTATTTTCCCGGGCAAAAAATGGCGCTGATCAGCGGCGTGGGCCGTGTGCAGGGCTTTATGGTGCCCAAGGGCAATCCCAAACAGATTACAGGCATTGACGATTTAAAACAGCGGCGTGTCACCTTTGCCAACCGGCAGCGGGGCGCCGGCACTCGCATTTTGTTTGATTATGTATTGAAGCAGCAGGGCATGGCAGCAGAGGAGATTAACGGCTACGAGAAAGAATATGCCACCCACATGGCTGTGGCCATCAGCGTAAAAAGCGGTGTGGCGGATACCGGCCTGGGCGTTTATTCGGCAGCCAGGGCCATGGATCTGGATTTTATTCCATTATCCAATGAGCAGTATGATTTTTTATTGCCGGCAGAATACTTAGAAGATGAACGGGTGCAGCAATTTATCAGCATTTTATCGTCTGCGTCCTTTCGGCAGCAGCTGTTGGACCTGGGCGGCTATGATGTTGCCAATACCGGTAAGATTAGGATAATAGAATAATACAAGAATAGAATAAAGTAAGAGTGATGAAAAAGCGGTGCTGGCGAAGATTGCAGCACTGCTTTTTATTGTTTGTGGATAAGCAAAATTATTTTTTGGATAACTCCATGTCGGTTTGTGGATATCCAGTATCAATTGTGGATAAACCAGCCGGTATTCTGGGGATAAAAAAGTTCCTGCTGTGTATAAGTTTATCACAATATGTGGATAACTTTGTTTTGCTTATGGAGCAAGCAAATATGCAGCGATAGGGCTGTATTTTAAAAGAGAATATCCAATAACAGGCCCGATATAGCCGCAGACAAAACAGTGCAGCCAATCACCAATGCTGTCCGTTTGGTGCGTTTTTGCAGCAATATCAGATAACTGAATCCGGCAGAGGAGCAAAGTCCGGCGGTAACAGCGCCAAAGGAAAGGCTGCCCTGCAGGAACAGGGACGTTAATAAAATAGAGGTACCGCAGCCGGGAATCAGTCCGATGAAAGCTGCCAGCACAGGCTGCCAGAAGCTGTTGGCCAATAGAAGCGCGCCGATGCGTTCTTGCCCAAGCCAGTTGGTGATGATATTGATGATGAGCATGGTAATAAACAGATATAGGGTAATTTGCAGGGTGTGCTGCAGTACATGCCAAAAAGAAAATCGTTCTGTTTTTTCGTGGCTGCATTCTTCGGTTAAGAGAACAGGCTGTATGTGATGGAAACGGCGGTAGCGCAGCCAGGTAATCAGCCAGAAGCAATATCCCCAAAACAAAGCGATAACCACTTTGCAGCCAAGAAGCTGTACCACAGTAGAGAACTGATCCGGATGGGCCAGCAGGATGGGGAGCGCTTCGTCGGAGGTCGCAAGGAATACTGCGATCAAAGCGCCGCCGCTGATTCTTTTGTAATTGAACAAGGTGGCGGCAGCTGCAGAAAAGCCGCATTGGGGAATACAGCCGACAATGGCGCCCAGCAAGGGGCCGGCAGGGCCAGTAAGCAATTGGGCGTGGGCGGAAACGTCAAGGCGGTGTTCCAGCAGCTCTAATAATACATAAACCAGCAACAGCAAAGGAAACAGTTCCAGTGTATCAAGCAGTGTGTCCAGCAGGACAGAGAATAGAATGGTCACCATTGCGCCTTCTTTCTTGTAATGTTTATCATATAGTATACGCTGATTGGAAAATAAATCCAAGTGTTTTTTATAAAAAAATGAAAGCAAAAATGAATTGTAAGGCTGAGAATATTGGCAGAAGCAGAAGCGTTCGGGCAAGTGGAATGCTTTTGCTTTTTTGTTTGCGAAAGATGTAAAGTAAGCAATCGTTTATCACTTTCACACTAAACATAGTTATTAACCAAATAAAATTGCAAATAGCAAGATTTTGTTCATGGCAGGAGGATAAACAACAAACAATCTCTCAATGATGGAACAGTACAAACAATGGAAATTTAGTTCTTGCGTTGCCGCCAAGTTTATTTCATAATGAAGGCAGAGCAAAAAGTAAAGAAAAACAAGCCAAAAAGCAAAAAATAAACAAAGCAAAGCATTAGAGCAAACAGGCAAAATAAAAAAATGAAAAGCAAAAAACGCAAAACCAAAATTTACGCAGGAGGAATTTACCTTGGAACAACTAACAGCACTGGGCACCGGTTATGCGGTTGCCACCAAATGTTACACCACATGCTTTACCATATCAGACGGACAGGAACACTTTATGATTGACACCGGCGGCGGCAGCGGCGTGCTGACCAACCTGGAAAAACTGGGCATCAGCGTCAATCAGGTGCATCACATCTTTTTGTCCCACTGCCACACCGACCACGTGCTGGGCGCTGTTTGGATGCTGCGTATGATTGGTCACAGCATGCAGCGCGGCAGCTATCAGGGCACGCTGCATCTGTACTGCCATCAGGACATTGCCGACGGCCTGTGGCAGATGTGCCGATTTATGCTGCCGGGCAGATTATTGCCGCTGTTTGGCGAACGCATCCTCTTTCATTGCCTGGCCGACGGGCTCACCTTTGATATTCTGGGCCGCAAGACTGTCTTTTTTGACACCTGCAGCAAAAAGACCAAACAGTTTGGTGTGCAGCTGCAATTAT
>USPE01000114.1 GCA_900556545.1 uncultured Peptococcaceae bacterium
ATTTCCGCCCGGTTGTCCAATTAAATTAACAGCAGTCTTAACGGGAATAGGGCTTGCAATAAAAAACATTCCTTTCATAATCGGATACATTTTCAAATGCAGTCTCCGCGCGGCAACCAAGTTTCCTTTTTCAAAAGCGTCAATCATAGAAAGAAGATCCTCTCCGATCACATGGCTCGCCACAGAAATAACACCTACACCGCCTGCTGCTAAAACAGGCAAAGTAAATGCATCATCTCCACTGTATATCATGAAATCATCTGGAAGCAGAATCTTTTCCTTTGTTACCTGATCCCAATTCCCGGCAGCATCCTTCACGCCTACTATATTGGGGCAAACATCTGTCAACCGTTTGATTGTTTCCGGTTGGATACTAACACCGACACGTCCCGGTACGTTATATAGAATAATTGGCAGTTCAGTAGATTCCGCAATGGCTTTAAAATGTTGATACATCCCCTCCTGCGTCGGTTTAACATAAAATGGAACAATAACCAGAGCCGCATCTATCCCTGTTTTTTCTGCTTCTTTTAAAAACTCGATTGTTTCCTTCGTCCCAATGGTGCCTACATTTCCTATAACAGATACTCTCTTTTCTGTTCCATTTTTACCAACC
Organism: uncultured Peptococcaceae bacterium; assembly: GCA_900556545.1. GTDB lineage: Bacteria > Bacillota > Peptococcia > Peptococcales > Peptococcaceae > UBA7185. The sequence continues at coordinate 617 of USPE01000114.1, forward strand.
GCATCAACAATCATCTTATACAGCTTTAGTTTTTCTTCACTGGACATGGTCGCACCTTCACCGGTTGTTCCACCGACAAGAATTCCCTCAGATCCATGATTAACTAAATATTTAGACAAAGAAGATGCGCCTTCATAATTTACATCTCCATTTTCTTTAAATGGAGTAATCATTGCGGTTACAACTCGTCCAAACTTTGCTATTGCCATGATTTTTCCCTTCTTTCTGTATAAACTGCTGGCCTATCAACTAAAACATATCATGAGCAATCATATATTCTGCAATTTGTAAGGTGTTTAAAGCAGCTCCTTTTCTGATCTGATCTCCGCAAACCCACAGATTGATTCCCCTTTTATTATATAGATCCTTTCTAATTCTTCCTCCCGCCACATCGATCTTATTAGATGTATCCAGTGGCATAGGATATACTTGTTTTTTTATATCATCTACAAGAACCACACCGGGAAATGATTTCATTGCCTCTTTAATCTGTTTAGTCGAAAGAGGAGCAGCAGTCTCAACATAAATTGATTCTGCATGGCTTCTTATAACAGGTACTCGAACTGCGGTCGGCGTAATTGCAATATCCTCATCATGAAGAATTTTATGGGTTTCATTGACCATTTTCATTTCTTCTTTGGTATAATCGTCCTCTACCCACACATCAATATGCGGAATCAGGTTAAAAGCAATCTGATGCTGGAAGATATGCGGCTCAATGGCTTCTCCATTTAAGGTTTGTTTTACCTGTAGAGTCAACTCATCAATGGCTTCTTTGCCAGCGCCGGATACCGCCTGGTAAGTGGACACAATAACTCGTTTTACTTTGCTCTTTTTGTGCAGCGGATACAGTGCGGACACCAACAAAATAGTGGAGCAGTTTGGATTGGCAATCAGCCCTTTATGGTCTTTTAATGCTTCTGGATTAACTTCCGGCACAACCAGTGGAACATCTGGTTCTAAACGGAAGGTACTGCTGTTGTCAATGACTACACAACCTTTGGACTGCGCCAGACGACCAAAAGCTCTGCTGGCAGGACCGCCGGCAAATAAAGCCAAATCCACATCATCAAAGGAATTTTCAGTGGTTTCCTGCACAGTGTAGGTTTTGCCCTGATATGCAATCTCGGTGCCGGCACTTCTGGCACTGGCCAAAAGACGCAGTTCTTTGTATGGAATCTTCCGTTCTGCCATTACCTTTAAAATTTCCTGACCAACCGCGCCGGTAGCGCCTACTACAGCAATTGTTAATTCTTTCATTGTTCTTTGCCCCCCATAGAATTTTTATGTTAAATTTTTATACGAATGATCTAATCTAAAATATTTTCCAAATCTTCCACCAGACCGGTCCATCCTTGTACTTTTTTGGCTGCTAAAGCAATGCCCGGCATAAAGGATTCTCTGGAAATGGAATCGTGACGAATGGTCAATGTCTGCCCCAAGCCACCAAAAATCACTTCCTGGCTGGCCACAAATCCCGGCAGTCGTACACTATGCACCCGCATACCTTCATATTCACCGCCGCGAGCACCAGGAATTTTTTCATATTCATCTTCCATTCCCTGCTTCATTGGCTGACGGTTCTGTGCAATTTTACTTAAGGTAGTCACCGCTGTACCCGATGGCGCATCCAGTTTTTTATCGTGATGCAATTCAATCACTTCGGCATAAGGCATATATTTAGCTGCTTCTGCGGCAAATTTCATCATCAGTACAGCGCCAATGGCAAAGTTGGCTGCATGGAACATACCGGTATGATGTTCCTTGGCCAGTTTTCCCATTTCAGCCCGTTCTTCCGGACTTAATCCTGTGGTACCGGTTACAACGGCAATGCCTTTTTCCAATACCTGCGGCACATTAACCCGCATAGCATCTGCTACGGTAAAATCAATCATAACATCGATTTCGGTTTCATCCAACAGCTTCTTCAAATCGGTTTCCACCAACACACCTTCCACCGGTCGGCCAATCAATGCGCCAATCTCCATGTCCTGATATTCTCGATCAAAAGCCGCTACCAATTCTAAATCGGGATCATCCACCACTGTACGGCAAATTTCACGGCCCATCCGGCCGCATGCCCCCATAACACCAACTCGAACCATATCTATATCCTCCCTTATAATAAATCATCAAAATCATTTTATAAAAAAAGCTAAAGGAAAAAACATCCTTTAGCTATAGTTATAGAGTAATCCCCGATCCCCCCAATACGATAGCTCAACAACAGCTGCCTGGGTGCAACTGTTGACAGTCCTGTACCTATTTGATACAGCCCCAGCCTGTTATTGCAGGACAATCACAGACTTCGGCGAAAATTCCTTTTATACTGTTTCTTTGATTTCCTAGAACCTCCTCAGTACTACTAATAATTTCCGCGCCTCTACCCTATCTTAAAAGACAAGGCATATTTACTATTCAGTTTTAATAATTTTTATAATAGCATCGCTCCTGTTCTCTGTCAACCGTTCAATCGGTCATTTGACAAAAAATGCAGAAAAAATACAATGTGCAGCCGTAAGAAAAAAATTATAGAATCTATTGTTCTATGATTCTCTCTGCTATATATTTCTATGATGGATTTACTCAATATAGTCCTGCTGTTTTCCCAATAAAAGCGGATAGTAAGACCAACTGCAACAAAAAGATAAGCGGAATGCCCACAACAAAGGCTTGGTGCTTTGTTTTATGACGAAATTGCTGCATACCCAGCCAGCAGCCCACACTGCCGCCCAACAGCGCCACCAAAAAGAATCGCTGCTCCGGCACTCTCCATTTATCCTTTTTGGCTTTGTATTTATCCCAGCCCATCAGCGCAAAACCGCCCAGATTTATGGCAAAGATATATATAATCAACAATTTTCCCAGCATATCCTTCCTCCTACTGTAAAAATATCCTAATATTTTTTATAAAAATAGAGGATATTTCAAAAACCATAAGATTTCTGAAATATCCTCTAACATCAATTCCATGTATTAAGCAAGTGCTTTTTTAGCAACTTCAACCAAATCGCTGAATGCTTTTGCATCTGTAATAGCCAAATCAGCCAACACTTTACGGTTGATTTCAACACCAGCTTTATTCAAGCCGTTGATGAATCTGCTGTAGGACATATTGTTCATTCTGCAAGCTGCATTGATACGAGCGATCCACAATTTACGGAAGTCACGTTTACGCAGTCTTCTGTGTGCATAAGCATAACGCAAAGAACGCATTACAGCCTGGTTTGCTACACGATAAATTTTAGAACGGTTACCATAGTAACCTTTTGCCTGTCTTAAGATTTTTTTATGTCTACGGTGTGTATTGACACCACGTTTCACTCTTGCCATGGGTTGTCCAACCTCCTTCTATAACTTACCTATTATTTGTAAGGAATTAATTTTGTAACTCTTTTTGCATCGCCTTCAAACATAATTGCAGCTTTACGCAGATTACGTTTTCTCTTAGGGGATTTCTTTTCTAAAATATGGCTTGTAAAAGCATGGTTTCTTTTGATTTTACCAGAACCTGTTTTACTGAATCTTTTTGCTGCACCTCTATGAGTTTTCATTTTTGGCATAATAAGTTCCTCCTCTCACTTACTGATTCATGCTTCAGAATTATTCTTTGGCCGGAGCCAAGATCATTATCATATTTCTACCTTCTACCTTAGCTGCTTTTTCAATTTTAGCAACACTAGCCAATTCTTCAGCAAAACGCTGACAAAGCTCTTGCCCTAATTCCGGATGGGTAATTTCACGACCACGGAACATAATGGTTACTTTTACTTTGTCACCGCCGCTTAAAAATTTAGCAGCATTTTTTGCTTTGGTTTGAAAGTCATGATCCTCAATATTTGGTCTAAGTTTTACTTCTTTTACGGTAATGGTTCTTTGATTCTTTTTGGCTTCCCGTTCTTTCTTGCTCTGCTCATATTTATATTTACCATAGTCCATGATACGGCATACTGGCGGATTGGCTGTGGGAGCCACTTCAACCAAATCCAGACCTTTTTCAGCGGCAACTTTCATCGCATCCCTTGGCGACATAACGCCTAACTGCTGTCCTGCATCATCAACCAGACGAACTTCCTTACAACGAACTTCTTCGTTAATTCTTAACTCTTTACTAATAACTATTCCCTCCTCGAGATCAAACAAAAAAAAGCGGATGGAGAATTCCATCCGCCTGAACTCATATCAAAACACACTGATACTGTCAGAATAGTAAATGCTCTGTAACCAACTCAGCAACCGGCTGGAAGGTGAGAAACGGATGGTTTCTACTTTTGCAATAAGCAACTTAATTCAATCAACTTTGATAGAATACTATATTTCTATTTGTTTGTCAACTATTTTTTGCAACTTTATTTTCTAAATATTGATTATGCGCGGCGTTCTTTAATTTCCGCCGTAATGTCAGCTACAAACTGTTCAACTGCTACAGCACCCAAGTCTCCTTGACCCCGTTTGCGCAGTCCCACCGTTTGGCTTGCAACTTCTTTTTCCCCTACAACCAGCATATATGGAACCTTTTGCATCTGTGCTTCTCTGATTTTATAGCCGATTTTCTCGTTGCGGCTATCTACTTCTACACGCACACCGACAGTCAATAACTGTTCTGCTACCTGTTGGGCATAATCGTTGAATTTATCGGTGATAGGCAGCACAACGGCCTGCACTGGCGCCAGCCAAGTTGGAAAAGCACCGGCAAAATGTTCGGTTAAAATGCCGATAAACCGTTCAATACTGCCAAATACGGTTCTGTGCACCATAACTGGACGGTGTTTTTCATTGTCCTCGCCGATATAACTCATATCAAATTTTTCCGGCATCTGGAAGTCCAGCTGAATAGTACCGCACTGCCAAGTACGATCCAGGCAATCTTGCAGATGGAAATCAATTTTAGGACCGTAGAAAGCGCCGTCACCTTCATTTACAATATAATCCATACCCATTTCTGTCAGAGAATCACGCAGGGCATCGGTTGCTTTTTCCCATAATTCATCAGAACCCATAGAATCTTCTGGACGGGTAGATAATTCTACATGATACTGGAACCCAAAGGTTTTATATACACTGTCAATCAGACGGATAACACCTTTTACTTCTTCGGTAATCTGTTCCGGCAGCATAAAAATATGAGCATCATCCTGAGTAAAAGCACGCACACGCATCAAACCGTGCAATGCGCCAGATAATTCATGGCGATGTACTAACCCCAGTTCACTCCAGCGTAATGGCAGCTCGCGGTAGCTGTGCAGCTGGCTGTTATACAGCAAAATGCCACCTGGACAGTTCATTGGCTTGATTGCATATGGTTCTTCGTCAATTTCGGTGAAATACATATTTTCTTTATAATGGGCCCAGTGTCCAGAACGTTCCCACAGGCTACGATTCATAATCAGCGGTGTGCGGATTTCATCATAACCGGCTTTTGTGTGAATTTCACGCCAGAAGGTTTCCAGATTATTGCGCAAAACAATCCCTTTTGGATAGAACAATGGGAAACCCGGAGCTTCTTCCACGAAAGTAAACAACTGCAATTCCTGACCCAGTTTTCTGTGATCACGGCGTTTTGCTTCTTCTAGCTTAAACAAATGTTCTTCCAACTCAGCTTTTTTAGGGAAGGATGTGCCGTAAATACGCTGCAGCATTTTATTTTTTTCGCTG
>USPE01000115.1 GCA_900556545.1 uncultured Peptococcaceae bacterium
TCCACCGATTACAAAGCGTCCTGTCGGATTGATAAAATATTTAGTATTTTCATCAAGGAATTCGGCCGGAATCACCGGTTTGATGACTTTCTCAATCACATCATGACGAATCTGTTCCAGAGAAGCTTCTCCTTTATGCTGCGTAGAAACCACCACTGCATCCACACGAACCGGCTTGTCATTTTCATATTCCACAGTGACCTGTGATTTGCCATCCGGCAGCAAATATGGGATCTCTCCGTTTTTCCGCATAGCTGTCAGCTGACGGGTCAAACCGTGCGCCAGATAAACAGGCAACGGCATGTAGCTGTCGGTTTCATTGGTTGCATAACCGAACATCATGCCCTGGTCCCCGGCGCCGATAGCGTCAGCTTCGTCAATCTCGCCATTTTTTGCTTCCAGCGCTTTATCAACGCCCATGGCAATATCAGGAGACTGCTCGTCAATAGAGGTCAGCACCGCACTTGTATTGCAGTCAAAACCATAGGTTGCATTGGTATAACCAATTTCCTTGATGGTTTCACGAACAATCTTAGGCATATCTACATAACAGCTTGTACTAATTTCGCCTGCAATCAAAGCCATCCCTGTTGTCAGGAAGGTTTCACATGCTACACGGGCCATTGGGTCTTTTGCCACAATAGCGTCCAAAATGGCATCGGAAATCTGGTCAGCCATTTTATCAGGATGTCCTTCTGTTACTGATTCAGAAGTGAATAATTTACGCATTTTCCACAACTCCTTGAGTAAAAATATCTTGTTTTATTTAGTTCTGTTTCTTTCTTCACAATATGGTTACTTTCTGTCTGTTTCACCATTCCGCATTTGATATACCTGCAATACCTGATCCAGAATTTTATCAGCAACCTGATCCTTGCTCAAAACCGGCAAAGGCGTTACGCTGCCGTCAGCACTGTACAGAATAATGCGGTTGGTATCCTTGCCAAACCCGCTGTGCTGTTCGGTAAGATCATTGGCTGCGATAAAATCTACCTGTTTTTGTTTTAACTTCCGCATTGCATTTTGCTGTATATCATTGGTTTCCGCAGCAAAGCCCACCAGAATCTGCTTTTCTTTATGAGCGCCCAGCCATGCTAAAATATCCGGATTGCGCTCCAATTCCAATACCATATCCCCGTCGGATTTCTTGATTTTTTGCGCAGCTGCATGCTTAGGCCGATAATCAGCCACTGCTGCTGATTTAATCACCACATCGGCGGTAGAAAACCGCTGCTGCCCAGCTGCAAACATATCCTGCGCCGACACAACAGGCACAAAATCAACACCGGAAGGCACCATCTGGGCAGAAGGCCCGCTGATTAACACAACCTCCGCACCCCGGTTGACAGCCTGCCGTGCAAGGGCGTAGCCCATCTTCCCGCTGCTGTGATTGGTGATATACCGCACCGGATCAATTACCTCGCGGGTAGGGCCGGCTGTTATCACAATGCGCAGCCCCTGCAGATCCTGCTGCCGCAATCGGCCGGTTACAGCAGCAATATGCACAGGCTCGGCCATTCGGCCCTTTCCCGATGTCCCGCAGGCCAGCTGACCTTCCTCAGGCTCTATCATATGATATCCTGCCTCTTTGAGCATAGCTATATTGCGCTGCACCAAAGCATTGGCATACATCTGATCATTCATGGCCGGTGCAAGATAAACCGGAGCAGCAGCAGCCAGCACACAGGTAGACAACAAATCATCCGCCAATCCCTGCGCTACTTTCCCGATAAAGTTTGCTGTAGCCGGTGCAATCAAAAAACAATCGGCCCATCGTGCCAGCCCGATATGCTCTACCTGCCACTGCGGATTTTCCTGCAGCGCAAACATATCACAATATACCGGATTACCCGACAGCGTTTGCAGCGTCAGCGGTGTAATAAACTGCTGCGCATGCTCTGTCATAATACAACGAACCTCATGCCCCTGTTTTACCAGCAACCGAACCAGCTCAGCCGACTTATATGCCGCAATACCGCCGGTAACACCTAAAATAATATTGGCCATTGTGCTTTCTCCCCATAATCTCCCTGCTAAAAGAGCTTATTTAATGCCTTCTGTCGTTTGCTCATAAGTAATTTTATTTTCACCAATTTCCTGCAAAGCCATTGTCACCGGTTTTTTTGCATCGCCGGTATTCAATGCTTCCGAACCGTCAACAATTTCTCTGGCCCGTTTTGCAGCAGCGCAAACCAAAGAATATTTGCTGTCAGCCTTTGTTAATAATTCATCAATTGTTGGTTCTACCATACTAAAAACCTCCATGTCTATTGATTTTCTGTTTTTTATTGCTTACTTTTTTTATTACTTGCTTAATGCGTCATCGCAATTGCGCCAGCTGCGGCATTTTTCTGCCACCAGAATAGCCTTCAATTTATTGGCAGCAGCGGTCACATCATCATTGACGATCACATAATCATATTTACTTCTCTGCCCCAGTTCTTCCAGCGCACAGCTCAAACGTTTTTCCATTTCTTCCGCCGATTCCGTTCCTCTGCCGGACAGACGGCTGCGCAGTTCCTCCAAAGAAGGCGGCGCAATAAAAATCAAAATTGCTTCCGGCCAAGCTGCCCGCACCTGAAAAGCACCCTGCGGGTCTATCTCCAAAATGCAATCATTGCCCCGTTCCAGCACTTCTTCTACATATTGCCGCGGTGTGCCGTAATAATTGTCATACACCTGGGCCCATTCCAAAAATCCTCCCTGCTCCCGCAGCTGTTCAAAGGTCTCTTTGTCATAGAAAAAGTATTCCCGTCCGTCTACCTCTCCATTCCGCGGATTTCTGGTTGTGGCAGAAATGGAATATTCTATCGAAACATCTTCACTGTTGCGGACAGCTGCACACACAGTCCCTTTTCCTGCACCAGAAGGACCGGACAGCACAATCAGAAGCCCTTTCTGTTTCTTCTGTTCCATATGGTCTCCCTCTCATTATTTCTATTTTACTCCGGATTCAACCTGCCGACTAATGTTTCCGGCTGAATTGCCGACAATATAATGTAGGCACTGTCGGTAAAAATAACCGCTCTGGTTTTTCGGCCATGGGTAACGTCAATAACCGAGCCCGCTTCCTTCGCCTCCTGTATCTGCCGTTTAATCGGCGCACTTTCCGGCGACACCACCGCTATAATTTTTTGCACCTGTACCATATTGTCAAATCCAACATTCATAAATGCATCCATCAGATTCCCCCTTTCAGGAGATTATTCGATGTTCTGTACCTGCTCTCTCAGCTTTTCCAGCTCGCTTTTCATTTCTACTACCAAACGGCCTGTTTCCAAATCATTGGCTTTAGAACCAATGGTGTTGGTTTCTCTGTTCATTTCCTGAATCAAGAAATCCAGCTTACGGCCAATGCTGTTATTTTGCGCTGCAATCTGATAAAACTGTTCAAAATGGCTCTGCAGCCGCACCAGTTCTTCATCAATACAGCTTTTCTCCGCAAAATAGGCAACTTCCTGCGCCAGCCGTTCCTGATCCACCGCTGTGCTGTTCAGCAATTCGGCAATGCGATCTTCCAGCTTTTCTTTATATTCAGCCAACAACAACGGACTGCGGGTTTCTATTTGGGCGGTCAGCGTTTTCAATCCGGCAATTTTTTCTATCATATTTTGCTGAATATGAGCGCCTTCCTGCTCCCGCATTGCAATATGCTGCTCCATTGCCTGCCGCAATACCTGCTCCATCAACGGCCAGATTTCCTGCATATCCAATTCTTCCTCTTCCTTGCAGATAACATCCGGCAGCGTCACCAGCCGATAAGGGTCCGGCTTGTAAACTGCACCGGGAATCAATGCTGCCAGCTGCGCCATCGCCTGATGGTACGCCAACGCACGCTGCTGATCAACCTGCACCGGCTTGGCCGCCTCGGTCATCTCCTGGGTGCGCACAAACACATCCACCTTACCCCGTTCAATATACCCGCTGATCACTTTTTTCATTTTATCTTCCAGCGCCAGAAACTGTCTGGGCTGTTTGATGGTAATTTCACTATACCGATGATTGACAGCCTTTACTTCGACTACAATACGCAGCGCGCCATTATCGCCTTCGCCTCGTCCATATCCTGTCATACTTCTCATTGTTCTCAGGCCTCCAGAAAAATTCTACCTTATATTGTAACCGATTCATGTTTAAAAAGAAAGGTTATCTTTTCTTTTTAGACTTTCTTTTTTGTTTTTCTTCTTGCTTACGCTTATCCATTTTTCCTGATTTTCCTTGCGGATATTGTTTTGACTGCCCCTTTGTCGGAGCGGCGCTCTTTTTGCCCGCACCCGGTTTTCTGGGTTCCCTGCTGCCGCCTTCCGCCTTGTTGCCTTTGCCGGGCCGAATCAGGCATTTGGGGCCAAAACCAATCAAATCTTCCCGTCCGGCCTTCACCAGCGCTTCGTACACCAACTGATAATTTTTAGGGTTGCGGTACTGCATCAGCGCTCGCTGCATGGCTTTTTCGTGAGGATCGCGGGGCACATACACCGGCTCCATGGTGCGGGGATCATAGCCGCTGTAATACATAGCGGTGGCCATACTGCCGGGGGTAGGAATAAAGTCCTGCACCTGCTCCGGATTATAGCCAATATCACGAATATACTCTGCCAAAATAACCGCATCCTGCAAGGTACAGCCGGGATGGCTGGACATAAAATAAGGCACCAGATACTGTTCCTTCCCCACCCGCTTGTTATAATCAAAATATCGTTTCACAAAGCCGTCAAACACCTTGCGCTGCGGTTTCCCCATATAATACAGCGCATTGGGCGCCACATGCTCCGGCGCTACCTTCAGCAGGCCGCTGATATGGAACTGGCACATTTCATCAAAAAAAGTAGGATCGGGGTCCGCCATAATATAATCAAACCGAACGCCGGAACGGATAAATACCTTTTTCACCTTTTCCAGATTCCGGACTGTGCGCAAAATGTCCAGATATTCTTTGTGATCCACAATCAGATTGGGGCAAATATCAGGAAACAGACACTGCCGTTCCTTGCAGGCACCCACCTGCATCTGCTTTTTGCAGGACATATTGCGGAAATTACCCGTCGGGCCTCCCACATCATGGATATAGCCCTTGAAATTAGGCAGCCTAGTCATTAACACAGCTTCTTCCACAATGGACTTCTTACTGCGGTTTTGGATAATCCGTCCCTGATGAAAATTAATGGCACAGAAGGTACATCCGCCAAAGCAGCCTCTGTGATCGGTGATGCTGAACTCCACTTCCTGCAGCGCAGGAATGCCGCCTGCTTTTTCGTAACGGGGATGATAGGTGCGCTGAAAAGGCAGCTGATAGATGGCATCCATTTCTTTTTGCTCCAGCGGTTTGGCCGGCGGCATTTGAATCAGATACCGGTCTCCGTGGGGCTGCACCAGAATCTTGCCCAAAAACGGATTCTGCTCCCGGTTTTGAATGGCAAAGGCTTCGGCAAATTTCTTTTTGTCCCTGCTCACTTCCTCAAAGCTGGGCAGAACCACATAGTCTCCCTTTTGGGGCAGTGTATCGCTCCAATAACAAGTGCCCTGCACATTGCGCATTTTATGCAAAGGCCATCCCCTAGCAAACCCATGACTCAAATATTGCAGCTGATGCTCGCTCATGCCGTACATCAGCAAATCGGCGCCGGAGGTCTGCATAATGGACGGACGCACACCGTCCTCCCAGTAATCATAATGGGCAAATCGGCGCAGACTGGCCTCCACGCCGCCAATCATCAAAGGCACATCGGGATAAGCCTGCCGCACCAGCTGGCAATACACATCAACAGCTCTATCCGGCCGCAGCCCTTTTTGCCCGCCCGGCGAATAGGCATCGCTGCTGCGGGGCTTCTTGGCAGCAGTATAGTGATTGACCATGGAATCAATATTGCCGCTGCCCACCAAAAAGGCATACCGGGGACAGCCAAAGATCTTCATACTTTCACAGCGGGTCACATCAGGCTGGGCAATGATACCCACCCGAAACCCTTCCCGCTCCAATAAACGGGCAATCAGCGCCGTTCCAAAACTGGGATGGTCCACATAAGCATCTCCTGATACCACTACAAAATCCAGTTCATCCCAGCCTCTGCTGCGGGCCTCTTTCATATTTACCGGTAAAAAAAGATGTTCATGCATGACTTGACTCCAATTCCTGTTCTATAAAAATTTTACCCGGATTCAAAATACCGGTTGGATCCAATCCATCCTTTACAGCCTTCTGCGCT
>USPE01000116.1 GCA_900556545.1 uncultured Peptococcaceae bacterium
GGCAAAAGCCCAGTCCCGCTACCTCATAAAAAGTGCCTCCGGCTTCCATAATGGTATCCTTGCCAACTACGCCCAAATCACAAACGCCATTTTCCACATAAGTGATAACATCTGCTGCTTTGGCCAGCACTATTTCTATATTGGCATTCTTTACCGGCAAAATCAGCCGTCGTCCTTTGTTACGCACTTCAGTGCAATCATAACCCAATGCTTCAAACATTTCTATGCTTTTTTCTTCTAACCGGCCTTTTGTCAAGGCAATCCGAATTGGTTTCATACGCTCCCCTACTTTTCCTCAGCATTCTCGTTCAATATCAATCATTTCTGTTGTTTTTCCAATCACATGCAGCTGACTGATCCCACAACGGGCTGCATAGGCAATGGCTGCCTCCCGTTCTTCCAGCACACAGTTTTCCACAATCTGTCCTTTGGCAATCAACTGTTTGCCATACAGTACAGCCTTCACCAAGTATTCATCTGCTGCAGCCATCACCAGCACATCGGCAACTGCCGGCTGCCCTTTTTCCAGCACACTACTGGCCAAATCCACATGCACCGCAAAGCCAATGGCAGGCTGCGCCGCACCAAAATCACTAAGCAGATTATCATAACGCCCACCGGATAATACCGGTTCGCCTACCTCATCAAAATATCCGCGGAAGATGATACCAGTATAATATTCAGCCTGATTTACCAACCCCAAATCAATAATCACATGCTCTGCCAAACCCAACTGCTGCAAACAGCGATAAATGTTCTGCAAATAATCCAAACTTTCCCGCGCCGCTTCATCATCAAATAAAGCATAGGCCTGTTCAAATACTTCCTCTCCGCCAAATAACCGCGGCAGATAACGCAGCGCATTAGCAGCTTTATTATCAGGGAACTGTTCCAATACATCATTTAAAGAAGCGAAATTTTTCTGCTCAATATGATGGCGAATCTCCTCTTTGGTATCTTCATCGGTTCCTAAGCTGTCTATCAATGCTTTAAAATAACCGATGTGACAAATTTCCAAACGATAACCACCTGCGCTGATAGCTTCCAAACTGCTGGCCGCCATTTCAATCATTTCCAAGTCACTGCGGACGGAACCGCTGCCAATCAGCTCCACACCGCATTGATAAATTTCACTGCTGTGTCCGCGCAAATCATTGGCCATACGATATACATTGTGGCTGTAATATAGCCGCAATGGCAGCTCCATGTTCATTAACCGGGTTGCTGCCAACCGTGCAATAGGAATGGTGCCGTCAGGGCAAAGCACCAACAGCCTTCCTTTTTGGTCCATAAATTTATACATATTCTCCTGCGGCAAATAAGCTGCCGACGCGCCAAACACATCATAAAATTCAATGGCCGGTGTCATAACCCGCTGATACCCTCTGGCCTTAAAAATTTCTTTTAATACCCCCGTTACCGTAGAACGGCGGTTGCATTCATCAAACAAATAATCCTTTGTGCCTTCCGGCGTTACTTTATCATACCGTTTCATTTCATCACCCGCTTATAAAAATTCAATCTCCAACCTCTTTATCATTTTAGCACGCTAAAGTGATAAAATCAATTAAAATATCCTGACAAATAAAAAGTTTTCTGTTAAAAAATTTTTACATATTGCCTTTTCGCACATAATTTTTTTGTTGCGTCACCGCAGCTGCTTTTTGTACCCATCTTTCATCAAAATTACTCTTAAGGTTAATGACAGAATGCGCTCTCTGTTGAATACCAATAACCCACCATTGACTTTACCTTAGTTAAATTTTACCACAAAAAGAGGACCTTCTGCTCACTTAATTTAAGTGGAAAGTCCTCTTTTTTATCCAGAGCTTTTTCACAGCCCTTCTTTTAATATTCTGTTTTGCTCTCCGCATGCAGCAATTGGCCTATCTCTACCCGTAACACCCTTGCCAATGCCCACAGCTCATAATCGGCAACAATACGGTCCTGCAATTCAATTCGGCTAACTGCTTTCTGATCCAACATGACGTTACATAACTGCAGCCTTGCAGCCAGTTCGCTTTGTGTCATTTTTTGCCGTCGCCGGCACTCTCTTACCTGTTTTCCACAAAGATTCTTTTTTCCCTGATACTCATAAATTTTCATCGCATTCAACCGCCATTTACTCATAAGATAAGTATTTCTGCGATTGAAGTTATCACATAAAGCAACAATATTTACCCTAATAATAAGTATTGTTGTTTTTAATTTGCGATTTCTCCATATTTTCTGTAAAAAATATTTTCTTTTACAAATAAAATATTTATATATTTGATTTGTACCATGTTATTTAGTATGTGCCAGTCAGATAAAAAATATCCAATTATTCTAATTTTTATCCATTCTGGCATCTTCCTTTTTGCATCTTCTTTTTTCACCCAACGTACAGCATACATGATAGATAGACATAATAGGTCTGCGATAAAGCATTCTTGGCGCAGCATAACGCATCACCTGCTGAATTTGCCGTCTTTGCTCCGGTGCATAACAATGAACTCTGCAATTACTGCAAAAAGTTTTTTCAGCCATAAAAGGACAATGATCGGTGCGCATTTTTACATAGGCAGTCAAGGCTCGGCAGGAATCACACAAACCGTCGGTTCCCCGTTGGTGTTTATTGCCTTTACAATATATAGCGATCATTTGCGCAATCACTTCTTTTTCCAGTTCCCGTTTTTTCTCAACCTGTTTTACACTCTGTCTTTTCACTTGCTCCACCCTTTCCCATCTAAACTATATCAAAATATTACCGTTTGTTTTTATTCCGCACATCCTGGTTCCATCCAAACTTAGGTATCCCGCAGATTTCCAATACACTCACGCTATTTTTCCAAACAAAAACAGACAGAAAACCGCAACACTGCAATTTTCTGTCTGCGTTGTTCCAAACCGCTTACCCAACAAATCCATGGCGCTTGCTTATCAGGCATGTCCTAGTTTTCTTCGGCAAAAGTATATCGGCTGTCCGCCTGATAATCATTCAGCAGCTGATTCACCGGTTTTCCAAAACGATAATACTGAATCACATTGCCATTTCGCTGTGCAATGCGCTGTTCTACCTGTGGATCAAACAAATAATCCACCCCGTCAATACAAACCGTCACCCATACATGGCTGCTGTAACCACCGGCCGACGATTTGGTTTTCCCGCTGACCACCTGTACATCCAGACCAATGGCCTGCAATATAGCCGCATAAGCAGACGAATAATGATTGCAGACACCTTTGTGATCCAGCAAAACAGGAATTGCATACCGTTCCGGATAATGCTGCCAAATAACAGCCAATTCCTCTGCACTAAACCAACTGCTGTCCAGCTGAGTAGCAGTTGTGTACTGCATGGTATTGATAAAATAATCATAGGCCACTTTTGCTTTGGTGTAGGTATCCATATCATCGGTAAAATTTTGTTCCATAAAATTAAGAATCAATTCATTCAGAATTTCAAACTGCGTCAGCTTCGGCTGCAGCACAGCACCATTGAGCAGCTGCTGCACATCGGCAGATACCGTTCCGGTATCCATAGTTGTATTCTCCTCTTTTGCATCTGCGCTCGATTCCTGTTCTTCTTCCATAACCACATCAAGGGCCGGAAGGTTGTCCCAATAATCAGGATTGGTAAAACTTTCATCCAACAAAATGTCACTGCCGTCAGCATTGCCCTGATACATATAATTTCCCTGTGTCACGCTGGCAGTTCCCACACTGCTGGTATCAATCTGCATTAGCTGCGTTGCTTCATCCCAATTTACCGCAAATCCTACAGCCTCACCAATATCTCTAAGTTTAAAATAATTATTTCCATCTATATTATATGCATCAATTGCCAGTTCTGCGCCATTGCAATACAACACCACCGGCGAAAGCTCCGCAGTTGCTGTCAACGCTCCGGCCGGAAACTGCAAATCATTTTCCCCCAGCACATAAGCATTGGATGTATTCAAATTGATTGCATTTTTGCTCTCATCCCATTCCACCGCAAAAGACTTATCTGTACCGGCTAACACCGCTGCCATATCTCTCAGCTTAAAATAATTATTTCCATCTATGTTATATGGATAAATTTCCTGCGCGGTGCCATCTACCAATATCACTGTATTACTTCCCTGCGCTGTAACAGCCTCTGCCCCATAGGCTGTACCGGCAAACAAACAACTGCATAACAAAACTGCGCCCAGTATCCGTTTTTTCACCATCGTTTCACTCCGTCCCATACCTGCTATCTGATATATCATCGTTTTATTATCATTTCAATATTTTCAATATTCTCTATAACTTCGCTTTACCCTTTATTATACTACATCGTTTTTTTCTCTGCAAAGAAGAACTTCTACAAATTGTTAAAAAACACAGTTCACAAAAAGTTCTCTTAAAACCACACAAAAAAGCTCTCTTTAAGGAACGCTACAGCAATACCTGCGATTTCCTTAAAGAGAGCCTATTTCTTATACATTAAACAATATCACTGGCTTGATCCAAATTTTCCATCATTTTTTTTACACATTCTGTGCAAACCAGTTTGCCTTTAAAATTCTGTACATTTTCAGCATTGTTGCAGAAAATGCAAGCAGGTTCGTATTTTTTCAAAACAATCTTTTCATTATCTGTATAGATTTCTAATGCATCTTTTTCATCAATGCCTAAAGTTCTTCTTAATTCGATTGGAATAACCACTCTGCCTAATTCATCTACTTTGCGAACAATACCTGTTGATTTCATAATTGTTCCTCCTCACTTTTTTCAAAAATCCTGTTTGATAACAGAATTTACATTCTTTGTTAACTCTGCCTTGATAATACCATTTTTCGGGAAAAAAGTCAATTAATTTTCCTGAAAAGTGTAAATATTTTCAAAATATTGTCTTTTTACATCTATTAAAATATTTAAAGAAAAAACTTGACGGACGACCCGTCTTTTTCTATACTATATTTTATATCCAGAATAAATATGCCATAAATATGAAGAAAGGTAGAGTATCTAGCCCGCTGCGGCACAGAGAGCTGAACATTTTGCTGCGAGTTCAGACTGACAGCACTAGTGAAAATGAGCCTGGAGTATGAACCTGCGTTCCGGTTGATTCCCGTTATAAAATCTGCTGAGATTCTGTATACTGCCATAAATATACAGAATAAAGCAGGGTGGTACCACGATAGAAACTCGTCCCTGTTCTGACAGGAACGGGCTTTTTTTATTTACCCGCCCAGCAGCGCCAGTCAACATGCACCACGCTTTTATCCCATCTGCATTCTTCCTGTTTGGCTAATCACAAAACAACAATCGTTTCATATTGATAAGGAGGTTTTTCTATGACAGAAGAACAAAAACGGTTTTACATTACCACACCCATCTATTATCCCAGCGCCAATTTACATATTGGCCATGCTTACTGCACCGTTATGGCAGACACCATGACCCGTTACAAACGGATGCAGGGCTACGAAACCTACTTTTTGACCGGTTCTGACGAACACGGCCAGAAAATTGAACGGGTAGCCAAAGCCCAGGGCGTTACCCCAATCGAATATACCGACAAAATTGTGGCTACTTTCCAGGATTTATGGAAACGGCTGCTGATTTCCAACGACGACTTTATCCGCACCACCCAGCCGCGTCATATGGAAGTGGTACAGCAGATTTTCAAAACCATCTATGAAAAAGGCGATATCTACAAGTCCGAATATGAAGGACACTACTGCACACCTTGCGAAACCTTCTTTACAGAACGTCAGCTGGTAGACGGAAACTGTCCTGATTGCGGCCGCCCAACCGAATTAATTAAAGAAGAAAGCTACTTCTTTAAAATGAGCAAATATCAGGATCGTCTGCTGCAATATATCGAAGATCATCCCGACTTTATCCAGCCAACAGCCCGCCGCAATGAAATGATCAGCTTTATCAAACAGGGGCTGGAAGATTTGTGCATCTTCCGCACCACCTTTGACTGGGGGATTCCTGTGCCAATCAACGACAAGCACGTCATTTACGTATGGTTTGACGCGCTGACCAACTATATTTCCGCACTGGGATACGGCACCGATCACGATGAATTATTCCAGAAATTCTGGCCGGCCAACATTCATCTGGTGGGCAAAGACATCGCCCGGTTCCATGCTATCATCTGGCCATGCATTTTAATGGCTGCC
>USPE01000117.1 GCA_900556545.1 uncultured Peptococcaceae bacterium
TCTGACTAAGATAGACAGGCAATAAAATGTCCGCCGCACTGAGGGACGGGCAAAGATAGGACAGCCGCTTGTATGGGATGGGCAAAGACAGGACAGCCGACCGCACCTTCTTTCACTCTATACATTGTGCTCTTCCCCTATATTCACTTTGAATAATTTCGTTCATTTCCTCCGGTGTTTCCTGACAGCCTCCCTCCAACCACAGTTTAACGATTGCATTGAAACCGCCTTTAAAGAACTCTATATGATAAGAAATAAATCTGTTGTCAAAGTGTTCTGCCGCCAGCCGTTTGTCATAGGTTACAATTTTAAACTGATTGTCATAGCCCAACTTAAAATAAGTCTTGTAAAAAAGAGGATTTTCCGCGATATGGCGAAACAGTTTTAAACAATCATTACTGTTAAAGCTATTTTCAATCTCATCCTGACAAAGGGCACCCACACTTTGCTCCAGATTTTCCCGCACCACATCGGCAAGCGCATAGATATCTGCATAATTGGCATAAAACGTAGAACGGTTCAATCCCGCCTGCATGCAGATATCCGAAACTGTGATCTGATTTAACTCTCTGCTTTGCAAAAGCTCCACAAAAACGGCTTCCAGCTTGGCCCTGGATTCTCGCTTTCTTTTATTATTTGTTGTATTCATCGCTGTCTCCTCATTATTCCAACAATTATCCCCATATTGATGATTGTTTTTCTGCTTTCTGCCCATTATACTGTACTTGTAATAAACAGACAAGTGTTGTCTTAATAAAAATGGATGCTTTTAGGAGGAGAAACAATATGGCCAATTCAAAATTGATAACAGCAAATGAAAAAATCGCAAAAAATGTCACCGAAACGTTTCAAAAAATACAGGACACCGTAATAAACAACTATACAAAAATAGAAGATAACTTTGTAGCCCAATATTTAACCCATGAAGAGGAATCGGTGGCAGATGCCAAAAAACGGCTGAAACAGGAACAAGCAGAACGAAAACAGCAAACCAAATAATGTTATTCTCTTTGGGCACTGTCTGATATCTTTTTGTGTTATAATGTTATAATCAAATATGATGTCGGCGCAGTGCTTACCGAAGGAATTTTTACAGTGACCACACTGAACGGTACTGCTGCGTCAAATTGCAACGGGAGCTGATACCATGACCAATTCTCACCCAGACCCAAAGACCGTAAAACTGCCCAACTATACAGAAGCGCAGCATGCGCTGGCAAACAGCCTGTTGACACTATGGGCAACCAAACCGCTGCATCAGATCACAGTCCGAGAACTGGTTCAAACTGCCCATGTGGCGCGCAGCACCTTTTACGTATACTACCAGAACGTGGACCAGTTGGCGGAACAAATCGAAAACGATTACATCGCTCAGATCATCCAGCGCAATCAATCCTTTATGGACACCAGCATATCTGCCCGGGATTTTGGAGTTCTCTACGGTGAAACCGTTGCCTATATTCAGGAAAACAGCCAAGTTTTTCATACATTTCTTGTGGCCAATGTCAATAACCGCTTTATTCAAAAATGGAAACAGGGAATCCAGTATCATCTGCTGGAACGAAATCCAGCTTTAAAAGAAAAGAAAAACAGCGGGCTGATTTTGGAGATGATTGCCGCAGCAGTTATCACAGCATTTTCCTTTCTTCTGAGCCATCCCCATGAAGTAGATGTGCAGTATACAGCGCAAATTGTAACCAAAGCGCTGGAAACTATAGACCGTTTATAACGATATCATTTTTATCGCGGACAAAGAGCAAAGTTTGGACACTTTGCTCTTTTTTGTCGCAGTCAATCCATATCCCATCGGTTAAAATAGAACCAGACTACAACAAAGAAAGGAATTGAAGCGTTGCATTACACACTGATTACAGGCGCATCCGGAGGAATTGGATTAGAATTTGCTAAGATTTTTGCGCAAAACGGCTCAAATCTCATCTTGGTGGCCAGAACAGAAGAAAAATTACTCCAACTGAAACAGCAGCTACAAACACGCTACGCTGTTTCAGTGGAAATCATTGCAATGGATCTAAGCAAACAGGATGCCGCCAAAGAACTCTACGCAATAACAAAAAACGCAGGATACACCGTTTCCTGTTTAATCAACAATGCAGGGTTGGGCGATCATTGCGCATTTTTGGATTCCGACTGGAATAAACAGTATGAAATGATGCAGTTGAATTTAGTTTGTCTGACTCAAATGACCTATTTGTACGGTAATGATATGCGCAGGGAAAAGTATGGATATATTCTGAACCTTTCCTCAGTTGCAGCATTTGCAGCCGGACCATATATGTCCATTTACTACGCTGCAAAAAGTTTTGTATTGTCCTTTTCCCTGGCTGTTGCAGAAGAATTACGCGGAACCGGTGTTTATATATCGGTATTTTGCCCCGGCCCTACAGCAACAGGTTTTGAGAAAGCGGCTGATATGCGCAACTCAAACATGTTTCACTTGATAAAACCAGCTTCTCCCAAACAGGTTGCCGAGTACGGATATCGCAAGATGTTACAGAAAAAACATATTATCTGTCATGGCTGGCTGACAAAACTGACTGTAATTGGCTCTCGTTTGATAAGCAGGCAACTAACTGCTAAAATTGCAGCAGTAATCAACGGAAAGGAGTGCAAGTAAGATGGAACACATACAGATTCATGTTCTGCACACAGGAACGGTGGCAGTGGCACCGGCACTGCCCTTTGGCGGAGCCAATTGCAATATCATAAAGGCATCCGGCATTTTTGAAAAACGTTCCAACAGGCTTTGGCTTCCGGTATCCTGTTACTATATAGAGCATCCCAAAGGGAAGATTCTGGTGGATTGCGGCTGGCACCGAAACATGAGCCCCGACGGTACATTCAGCCCTATGGCGCAGATAAAATCGCTGGGTTCGCCGCTGTTGTTTCTGGTAAACCAGGGAATGCTTCCCCCAAATGCTGCAATCAACGAACAGCTGCAAAAGATGGGCGTTCTGCCTTCCGATTTAGATTACGTGCTGCTGACCCATCTGGATTGCGACCATGCCAATGGTCTGGCACTGGTTCAAGAAGCAAAACATATCATGGTTTCTGCTGACGAGCTGCACTGTGCCCGAGCGCACAGTAAAATACGCTATCAGAAAAAATGGTGGAGCGAATGCAATCTGACCGCCTTTGCCTGGAACGGCACAGAAGGACCGGCCGGAAACTCTTACGACTTATTCAACGACGGCTCTGTTGTGCTGATTGCCATTCCCGGACACTCTGACGGACAGTTTGCTGTAAAAATAAAAAACAGCAGCGGAAAATTTGTGCTGCTGTTTTCTGACGGCGGATATGCCGAAAAATCATGGAAAGAAATGCTGCCTTCCGGAATTGCTGTCAACAGAGAAATGCAGATGAAATCTCTGGCATGGATCAAGGCGCAAAGTATGGATAAAGATTGCATAGCATCACTGGCAAACCATGATGCCCATGTGATCCCCCACACCATTCTGCTTTAAAAATCGCTGCAAAGCACGCTTTTGCTCTATTTTTAAAGCAGAATGACACCTCATCTACACAAGCCGCAAAATATTTACCGCAGCCATAATATTGTTCTGTTCTGATTGCTTACCGTTCTTGCAAGCAATCCGGGCAGGACAACGGATTAACATGTACCACGCAGTGCTTTACCAGCGGAAAATTTTCTTCGATACCATTGTGCACCCGCACTGCAATGTCATGAGCCTGCCGCAAAGGCTGCTCCCCGTCCACGGCAATTTCCACTTCCACATACATCTTTGCGCCAAACAGACGGGTCCGCAGCAAATCTACACCCAGCACGCCGTCATAGGAAGCTGCCAGCTTAAACATAGCTGCCTCGGTTTCTGCATCACAGGCCCGATCCACCATCCGATCCAGCGTTTCCCGATAAATATCGAAAGCCACTTTTAAAATAAATATTGCAATCACAGCACTGGCCACCGGATCCAACACCGGATAGCCCAAGCGGGCGCCCAAAATCCCGGCAAAGCTGCCGATGGAAGACAATGCATCGGAACGATGATGCCAGGCTTCGGCCATCAAAGACACCGAATTAATCTTTTTAGCAGCAATCCGCGTATACCAAAACAATCCTTCTTTTACTACAATGGAGATAACCGCAGCAATCAGCGCCAAGCGGCCGGGCACAGCCAGCTGGCTGTAATCGCCGGCAATCACTTTTTCCAAACCGCTGATGCCAATCCCCAAACCCACCAGCAGCAAAATGTTAGCCAGCACAATGGAGATGACACATTCCATGCGGTCATGGCCATAGGGATGATTCTGATCGGCTGCCTTGCCGGACACATTGGCGCCGATGATAACCAAAAAGGAACCGAACACATCCGACGCAGAATGAACCGCATCGGCCACCATAGCGCCCGAATGGGCCACAACCCCGGCAATCAGCTTCATCAACGTCAGCAAAATATTGATAACAATACTAACTCTGGATACCTTTATGGTTAATTCTTTTTCTATCGATGCAGACATAAAACATCTCTCCTTTATTTCATAATGACTGTTTTGCCTTCTGTGCGCTCATAATAAAGGACAACGGTGCATATACATGAGAAACTCTGAAAAAAATTGACAGGAGGAATTCCCATGGAACCATCTATTCTTTATGCATCACCAGAACCATATCCTGCTGTGCAGGTTAGCGCGCCCAATTTAACTTACGCTCAAATGCTTTCTATGCCCTTTGCCTCTGCCAAAAGCGAATTAACTACCATTACCCAGTATACCTACTTCAACTGGGTTTTAGAACCGGATTGGGCCGATTTAGCAGCCGTGTATCAAAAAGTGGCTCAGGTAGAAATGCGCCATCTGCATCTATTGGGACAACTGATTACCGCACTGGGCGGCAACCCCATCTACCGGTCATATCCTTACAAAAGACCGGCCTTTTGGAGCAGCGGCGTCCTGCAATACCAGGGAAACAAAGAAAAAGCCCTGCATATCAGCATCGCCGGTGAGCAGGAAGCTGTGGAAAGCTACCGCCACCTGTCCAAACTGATTCAGGACTCAGGTGTCACTGCCGTTTTGCAGCGTATTATTTTAGACGAAGAAGTACACATCCAGCTATTTCAACAGTATCTTACCACAAAGTAGCAAAAAAAGAAACCAACTAAGCTGAAAAAAATGACCCATGACCCAAAATTTTTTGTTGTAAGCCAAATGTATCAAATCAATTGACAGATGCGGTTATTGCCTGTCCCCCTCCGGTAATTGGTATAGAAAAAACAAATAAGCGGCTCCGTCTTGAACGCAGAGCCGCTTATTTGTTTTTTCTATACAACTTCTTCTCTATACAGTTTTATCCTTGCAAATTTTTCTCACTGACCCTACCTATCTGATCTCACTGACAATTTCACAATGCTTCAGATTATGGGCAATCCCCAGCAGAATGGTTTCCCCGCTAAGCCCTGCATAATATTGCTTCTCATGAATCTGCTCCATAGCCTCCTTGGCCAACCGCTCAATATCTTCTCCCTGCTTAAATTCAAATATATAGTTTGCTCTGCCCGGCCGCTTGGCTTTCAGCACAATATCTGCTCTGCCATGGCCCCGTTCCACATTGGACTGAATTTCATAGCTGCTGCTCAAATAAACGCACATTCCCAAAAACAGCATATGATAGGCGTTCTCTCCCGATCCATCATGGAAACTGGTGCAGGTTAAGATGATTTGCTCATATACAGCTTTAAAGTCAGCAATATCTTTACGCTGCAATGCGCCAAACAAATCATCCAGGCTGCTGTCCTCAAAACCACCATACCGCTCCACAATTTTGCGAAAACTGATCATCACTTCCTGATTGGGTATGCACACTGCCGTTTGAAACTCATTGTCCTCTTGTGTTTCTGCCACTGTTAAATAACCGCTGTTCAAAAATAATCCCCACAAGGTTGCCGCTTTGCTCATTTCAAAAAAAGATGTCTGGAGATCTACAGCCACCATGGTCATTCCCCGGGCAAGCAGCTGTTCAAAATTATTTTTTGTCCGTTGGTCGGCATGCAGCATAGCCTGCACCAAAAGCTCATTGGAAGCGGTGTTCACCCAATAAGGCTCTTTTTTCTTATTTCTGGCATAGTTAAGAATGGACCAGGGATTATATATCTCCTGTCCGC
>USPE01000118.1 GCA_900556545.1 uncultured Peptococcaceae bacterium
TGGTGGAGGATCTTGCCAAGTGGTCCGGTGTGCCGGTGTGGAACGGCCTGACGGACGCCGACCATCCCACCCAGATCTTAGCGGATCTGATGACCATTGAGGAGCACTGCAAAAAGCCTTTAAACAAGATCAAGGTGGTGTTCCCCGGCGATGTGCGGAACAATATGTGTTATGCCTGGATGTACGGTTGTGCTAAAATGGGCATGCATTTTGTAGGTATTGGTCCAAAGAGCCTGATTGACGGTATTGACCAGAAGGTATTGCAGGATGTACAGCAAATCGCTGCCAAAACTGGCGCTAAAATTGAAATTACTGATGATGTAAAAGCTGTAGAAGGTGCTGATGTTATTTATGGTGATATCTGGGCCTCTATGGGAGAAGAAGATTTGATTCCAGAACGGGTAAAACTGTTAACCCCATACCGGGTGACAGAAGAAATGTTGAAAATGACCAACAATCCCAATGTACTTTATCTGCATTGTCTGCCATCCTTCCATGATTTCAATACCAAACTGGCTGCTCAATGGAAGGAAAAAGGCGTGGATATTCGTGAAGTTACCGACGAAGTATTCCGCGGTCCTCATTCAGTGGTGTTTGATGAAGCGGAGAATCGGATGCATACGATTAAGGCGGTTATGGTAGCCACTTTATAAGTATGAAACATACAAAGTCGCTTTGTTCCACAAAAATTTTGCTGCTCTCTTGAATTTAGATGGCAGCAATAAATTTGAAAAATCAAATAGCCATATGTTTTTCTGAGTTGTTTGTTCGTTTTGTGTGAAGGAAATTTGTGAATTATACATTGTGTGGAAGTGGTATCTTTTCCTTGAATTCCGAATTAAAGTGGATTGCGGTGTCATTTGTTCTAACTGAGGTGGGCACAGTCCAGACCGAAGGAAACAAATAAGCTGTTGTCCAATTTATTGAGGAGCGGGCAAAGATACCACAGCAGCACGATACTAAAATTTGGCATAAAGGAGTGTGAACCCATATGACAAAACCTACAAAAGTAGTGATTGCTTTGGGCGGCAACGCACTGGAGGAGAAAGGGCTGCCGCCCACTTCCCAGTCACAGATGAATGTGGTTGCCAAAACCAGCGAATATATTGCGCAGCTGAGCAGCAATGGATATGAACTAGCAGTGGTGCATGGCAATGGTCCGCAGGTAGGTCGTATTTTGCTGGCCACAGAAGCTGCAAGCCATGTGACGCCAGCGCTACCTTTTGATGTTTGCGGCGCTATGAGTCAGGGCTATATTGGCTATCATATTCAGCAGGCGCTGCGCAAATCATTGGAAAAAAGAAATCGCCATCTGCCGGTAGTAACGGTGATTACTCAGGTAGTGGTAGATGAGCAGGATCCTGCTTTTCAAAATCCAACCAAGCCAATTGGACCTTTTTATACCAAAGAGGAAGCTATAGTCTTGGAACAGGAGAAAGGCTATGTTATGAAAGAAGATGCCGGCCGCGGCTGGCGGCGAATGGTAGCTTCGCCGGAACCGCTGGAGATTGTAGAAATTGACACCATCAAAACCTTATGGAATACGACCATTACCGTAACTTGCGGTGGCGGTGGTGTCCCGGTGGTGCGTAATCAGGATGGTTCGCTGCGGGGTGTGGCGGCAGTGATTGACAAGGACCTGGCTGCAGAGCGGTTGGCAGAAGGGATGGAGGCGGACATCCTTATGATTTTAACAGAGGTAGAACAGGTTTATCTGCATTTTAATCAGCCTGAGCAGAAAGCTCTGGGTGAGATCACCGTTGCCCAAGCTAAACAATATATAGAAGAAGGTCATTTTGCACCTGGCAGTATGCTGCCCAAAATGCAGGCTGCCATTCGTTTTGCTGCTTCTAAGCCGGGACGGAAAGCGATGATTACATCTCTGTACAAAGCAGAGGATGCGCTGGCCGGCCATACTGGCACTGTGATTGTGGGGTGATGATATGAAAAGCAGAACATTTCGGATGCCAAGCGCATATACCATTCTGTTTTCTATTATCATCGTTATGATGATATTGACTTGGATTGTTCCTGCCGGACAGTATGAGTACGTGCAAAACGGCGATGTGGAGCAACCCATTGCTGGTACGTATCATCAAGTAACCTCAAATGAACAAAATATTTTTGACGTGATTCTGGCTTCGTTTCAAGGTTTTTATGAAGCGGTAGAAATTGCGTTGTTTATATTGATGGTAGGTGGATTTTTGGGCGTGGTGATGAAAACCGGTGCGATCAATGCCGGTATTGCCAACGTAATCCGTTTGATGAATGGCCGCGAAAAATTTATGATTCCCATCCTGATGACCTTATTTGGTTTGGGCGGCACCAGCTTTGGTATGTGGGAGGAAACCATAGCCTTTTATCCATTATTGCTGCCAGTATTTATTGCCGCAGGATATGATTCCATTACGGCAGTATCGGTGATTATGCTGGGTGCCGGGATTGGTACGCTTTGTTCCACGGTGAATCCTTTTGCAACGGGAATTGCTTCCGGGTTTGCCGGTGTTTCCTTAGGCGACGGATTATTTTTACGTTTGTTTATGTTGGTGGTATTGGAAACGGTGGCCATTACTTATGTGATGCGCTATGCAGCAAAGGTGCAGGCAAATCCGCAGGCATCTATCGTAGCCAGCCAGTATGAAGAAAATCGGAAACGATTCGCCATTAACTGGGATGACCAGGCCGGTATGGAACTAACCGGTAAGCGTAAGCTGGCATTGGTGATATTTGCGCTGACCTTTATGCTGATGATCTATTCGGTAATTCCTTTCAGTGATTTGGGCATTACCTTTTTGCCGACACTGGGTTGGTATTTTACTGAGCTTTCCGCATTATTTCTGGTAGCAGGCGTTGTTATAGGGTTTGCGGTACGCATGAAGGAACAGGAGCTGATAGATGGATTTGTACAAGGTGCGTCTGAATTGCTGGGTGTTGCCTTTATCATTGCCATTTCCCGCGGGATTACCGTGATTATGAATTCAGGATTTATTACTGATACCATTTTGAACTGGGGCGAACAGGCACTGGCGGGCAGTCACTCTATTTTATTTATTATTCTTACCTATTTGCTCTATTTGCCGTTGTCATTCTTGATTCCTTCCAGCTCCGGTTTGGCTACTTTGTCCATTCCGATTATGGTGCCACTGGGCGAATTTACCAATATCAGCAGTGCATTGATTATTACAGCCTTTCAATCCGCTTCTGGTCTGGTGAATTTGCTGGCCCCAACCAGTGCTGTAGTAATGGGCGGTTTGGCCGTGGCTCATATTCCTTATGATCGATGGCTGCGTTACATGGTAGGATTGGTGGCAATTATTTTAGTGCTGACTATGGCATTTTTGGCCGTAGGAGCTGTACTGTAATATATAAATAACAAAAATATAATCAGTTTTTGAGAACGGGAGTAACTGTCGGTGCAGATTGGGCGGTTGCTCCTGTTTTTTTGTGAACTGAAATCAGTTGAATAGACAATAAGGATCATAGTAGTATTTTAAGGCTGTATGTTTGACTGTGAAAAGGGTTTGCAGAGTTGGTATAGGCAAGACAATTCAGTGCGGTTTTATATGTTTTTTGTAGAATCAGTATGGAATTGTCCCAATATTTGTGCTACAATAGAGAACAACATAGCAGGAACAATAGCAAAACCGATGTTTTTCGGCCCGGTGGCGAGTCGCCGTTGCGGAGCAGTATGCAGTTAAATACAGACCATCCGCTGCTGCAAGGCAGTACTGCACACTTCATGTGTCTTTTAGCTGCCTTTGCGCAGCGTCTGGCATCTTCTTTTTCGTATTGTTCCTGTTTTGTTGTTTGTAAACAAATTTAAGTCGGGAGGTCTTCTCATATGAAAAAGAAAACAATCGTATTTGTTACGATAGCGGTGTTTATGACGTTGCTATTGTCCTTTTTTGTAGGGAGCGGGTTTCAGAAGCGGACCGATGTGGCATTATACGATTATTCTTTATCAGAGAATGGGAAAGAATTGACCTTTTACGCTCATGTAAGCTCGTCTATGGGGTACATACGGGGATTTGCCGATAAAGGCGGCGGTGTTAAGCCGCACTACCTTACTTTTTATGCAACCTTCGGTGGTTTTAATAGTTCATTTGGGGCCGAAAATCAGTTCACTTTAGAAGTAGACGAGAATGACACAGAGATATATTTCAATCGTGCCGACGGTGGATATGAGCTTGTTCTGCAAAAGGACGCAGAAACCGGTGAATGGGCAAGGCCATAGAGTATGATTGATTTAAGATTTAATATGTAAAGCTGATAGTGTTCAGTATATAAAGAAAAAATTGATAACAGTTTATGTATCATGACAAAGCAACAAAAAAGGTGTGATAAGCAATGCAGTTGACAGACTATATGGAGCAGATTTTGGCATTGGGGTTACTGGCGGAGAAAGGATGGTCTGCGGAGCAGCAGATTGCTTGCCTGTACAGCTGCAGCAATGCGCCGGAAGTTCATTATTATCCGCTGACTATTACCAAACAAAACGGTGGACGTCGCAAACTGCTGGTGCCGGATCCTTTGTTAAAAGGGATACAGCAGGCCATTTTGCGAAATGTGTTAGAACGGCAGCCTGTTTCTCCCTATGCGATGGCGTATCATAAAGGTGCCGCCATCAGAAAAAATGCTGTGGTTCATCAAGGAAAGCCTATGGTGTTAAAACTGGATATTGCTGATTTCTTTTCTTCTGTACTGATTTCTGATGTGTTATCTGCCTGCTTTTCCAGTGGGAATTTTTTGCCGCAGACAGGTATGCTGTTAGCTGGTTTATGTTGTTATCGGGGATATTTGCCACAGGGTGCGCCTACATCGCCGGCAATTTCCAATCTGGTAATGGCTTCTTTTGATGCATGGCTGGGGGATTGGGGCAAAGAACAGCAGATTAGCTATACCCGTTATAGTGATGATTTAATATTTTCCGGTGATTTTGATGCTGGTTTGGTGCAGCGCAGGGTAGAGGGCGCATTGCAGGCACGAGGTTTTTTGTTAAATCATAAGAAAACCAGATTGCTACGGGCGGGACAGCAGCAGCTTGTGACCGGTGTTGTGGTGAATGAAAAATTACAGGTGCCGCGAGCATATCGGCGAGCAGTGCGGCAGGCGCTCTACTATTGTCAGCGATATGGTGTAAGGTCACATTTGGCTAATCAGTTGCAGTTGCCGGAGAATATCATAGAGGATGGACAAGTAAAAGCATATTTGCACACCTTATTAGGAAAAATAAATTTTATTTTGCAGATTCAGCCGCAGGATGGTGAATGTTTACAGGGACGACAGCAAGTGAAACAATGGTTGATGGAATAGATATGAAAAAGAGATTGCCAACACATTGCGGCAATCTCTTTTTCATATCATGGTGTTTGTAATGTGATAATTTTAGTTGCAATTTTATCGGTAAACAGCTGATCATGTTCTACAAATAATAATGTAGGTTGATATTGCAGCAATACATCTTCCAGTTGAAACCGGGAATAAATGTCAATATAGTTTAAAGGTTCATCCCAGATATAAAGGTGGGCTTGCTGGCAAAGACTGGCGGCGAGCAGCACTTTTTTGCGCTGTCCCATACTAAAACGTTCTATAGGTTGTTCCATTTGTGCGCGGAAGAAATCCAGTTTGTTCAAAATGGCTATAAATTGGCTCAGTTCAATTTGCTGTTCCTGGGCATATTGTTGTAATGTACCGGAAAGATGGTTGACCGTTTGGCTGATGTAGGAAATTTGTAAACGGCTGTTGCGTTCTATGGTACCGGTGTACTGCAGCGGATCGCCTAGAATCAGTTTTATGAGGCTGGATTTACCGCAGCCGTTGATTCCTTGCAGAGCAATGCGGTCTCCTGCTAGAATATCAAAGGTAACTGGTTGATTGACAGGAGTCTGACCGTAAATAACAGATACCTCCCGTATGGACAGCAATCGTTCTGCCGGCGCTGGCAAAGCTGAAATTTTTAAGGCATCTACCCGTTCGATATTTTTTAAAAGACTGGATTTTGCATCAATGGCTTTTTGTTGGCGGTTCTCTAAAGATTTAGAACGTTTCATCATTTTGGCTGCTTT
>USPE01000119.1 GCA_900556545.1 uncultured Peptococcaceae bacterium
TCAGCAGTCGAAAGACTAACCGCACAAATTTACGAGCAGTTAATGCGAGTGCACGCTTGTGCTGAAATCTGTTGACCTCATTGTATTTGAGGTGGTAGTAGTTGCTATACGCCTTGTCGCATCTTACAAGAGAGAAAGCAGCTTCACACAGATAATATCTTAAGTAACGGTTACCGGATTTCATCAGCCTTGTTATCTGGGCTTCAAAATCACCGGACTGATGTTGTGTCCAGGCGAGCCCAGTATACTTAGCCAGTTGAGCCTGGTTTTCAAAACGGTTAATATCGCCAATCTCAGCAATAATGCTAGCGGAATAAACAGGACCAATGCCTGGAATGGAAGTTAAAACATTGGGCAAGAGTTCCATCTGAGCAGCAATTGCCTTATCGAAGGCTTTCAGTTGAGTTTCCAATGCCCTTATAGAGGTAATAGAGATAGAGAGCACCTGATTGACCGAGTCATTTACCGTTTTCGGTAAACGGTAAGAACTGCGAGCAGCTTTCTGGATGGCGTTGGCTACTGCATCAGGATCCGGGAAACGATTCTTTCCTTTTTGATGATGAAATCAGTAAGCTCATGTAAGTCCATACTTGCTAATGCTTCTGCGGATTCAAATTCTTCGTAGACAGCAAGAGCAGTGGTGCTGAAGGGATTGGAAAATACCTTCTCCTGCGCCAAAGTAGAACACTTCTTGAACAGTATATTCATAAACCGCTGTTTTTCTTTTATGAGGTTACAGACGGCAAAATAACGTGCTCGAGTGAGTGCCTTGAGTGCATCATAACGATAGTTACCCAGGTAGACCTCTTTGTTGATTCTACCAAAGCGCAGGCAGTCAGCAATGACAAAAGAGTCCACAAAATCATTCTTAGGCAGGTCATTATAAGCAGCTTTAAAGTTACTGACCTGCTTAGGATTGAGGACATGAATCTTTCTGTGAAAAGAAGCCAAAGTGGCATCTTCCCGTAAGAAATAGACAAGGTTGTCCCCATAAACAGAAGTGGCTTCCAGACCAAGGATGACAGTATCCAGGGAGTGTGCAGTCAGTGCAGAATGAATTCGCTTTACCAGCTGAGAAGCCCCGGCAGGAGAATTGGCAACAGAAAAATTGCTATGCTTTTCTCCATTGGGCAGCATCAGGTAAACGACATTGGATTTGCTACTAACATCAATACCAACGTAAAGTGGGTTCATAATAACACCTTCTTTCGATTGAGATTTGAGTGAACAATCGGCTTGGGAATACCCATGACCATGGAGCATCGACACCCTCGCATATAAGAATCCAGCTTAAGATGGACAGATGCGAAACCACACTGCCAGATGGTAGACCATGAACTTAAGCAAACAGCCAGCAGGTTTGAAGCTAACTTCCATGTCAGGGGAACAGACTTTCAATGAAGCAACCATGATTGGTTCAACAGGAGCAGAAAGAACTAATACCTGATTGACACTAAGACAATTATATCATGGGCATTGGCAAGCCGATTGAAGTTTATTGATTAAATAAAATCAGATGCTATTTGCTATCTGAAATATATTATACGAGGAGTAATAAATATGGAACGATATAAACAACGATATCTTCATTTTATTGTCATGTTTGCGTTATTTGTCATGATTGGGTTATGCCCTCCAATAGGAGAAATTACCCATTATGGTATGAAAATTTTAGCAATCTTTGTGGCTGTATTATACGGTTGGATTTTCATTGACTTACTATGGCCGAGCATTTTTGGGTTTATTGCTCTGGGGGTTGTTGGTAGCACAGCGGGTTTAACAATAGCTGGTGCATTAGGAAGCGGAATAGGCAATATCCAGTTGATAAATGTCTTGATATCTTTAGTATTTGCGGGAGCGTTGGAAGAATCTGGTGTAAATGATATGATTTGTACTGTTTTGTTGAAGCAAAAGTTTTTTCGAAAAAGCCCTTGGTTATTAATTGCTGGATTGTGCGTAATTGCTTATATTATGGGTATATTTGTCGCGGGATTAGCAGTAGTGTTTTTGTTATGGTCAGTTATAAAAAAAATTGCAGTAACATGCAATATTGATAAGCATGATCCATTAATTTCTTTTTTGTATATTGCAATTGCAATAATTGTGTTTTCTGGTGGTTTGGTAATGCCATTCCATGTAGGTGCATTAGTTTATGGTGGATTTTTAACTCAAGCTACTGGGCAAACATTGCCATATGTACCGTTTATTTTATTCTGTATTACAATAACCGCCTTATCTAGTATTTTATTAGTGCTATTTGGGAAATTTATATTACGTTTAGATGCATCAAAGTTCATTTTACCTAATGAAGTTATTTTGGAATTAGAACAAAAGAAGATAACTAAAGGACAAAAGGTTGCGTCAGGTGTTTTGGTCTTGTTCATTTGTATGTTATTATTGCCAGAGCTTATTCCATCTGTGCCAGGTATGAAGTTTATAGGCAGTTTAGGTTTAGTTGGCGTAGGATTAATTTGTTTTCTGATAATGAATTTTATTACTATTGACCAAAAACCGTTAATTAATTTGTCAGTTACTTTTAAAAATAGTGTGCAGTGGCCTGTTTTACTGTTATTAGCGGTTACATTTCCACTTGCAGATGCAATAAAATCAACAGATTCTGGTATCATGATTACGGTAAATCAAATGCTAACGCCGATAGTGTCTAATATGGGGCCAATTCAATTCATGATTGTTTCGATGATTTTGTTAGGTTTGCTTACGCAGGTTACACATAATATTGTATTAGGGGCTATGTTTATTCCATTTTTATGTCCACTTTGTGAGCAAATAGGTGGGAATTCTATGACGTTATGGTTTATGATTTTTTTGATTTTAAATATGGCTTATATCACTCCTGCAGGCAGTATGCAATCGGCAATTATTCATGGTGATGAAAATATAAATAGTAAATACGCTTATATGATGGGAACTGTGAATTTGCTTATTTGTTTTATAGTTTTAGCAGTAGTTGGTATTCCATTAGGCGAGTTGTTGTTTTGAGTAGTGCTACAAACTCATTAAATAAAAAGAAGCTGGGAAGAAAAGAAAATTAGGAATCCCAACCGCAGTAGATAGGGTGATACAACAAGCAATAGCACAAGTAATCAGTCCAATCTACGAAGAAAAATTCATGGAAACCAGTTATGGATTCCGTCCCGGGAAAAGTGCTCATGATGCCCTGAGAATGTGTCAGACGCTGATGAATGGAGGATATGTATGGGCAGTATGGACTTGGAGAAATTCTTTGACACAGTGAACCAGAGTAAATTGGTAGAGCTGCTGAGCAAGGAGATAAAAGATGGAAGAGTGATATCACTGATTCATAAATATCTAAGAGCAGGAGCTGTATATTGTGGAAGATTTGAAGAGACAAGAAAAGGAGTGCCACAGGGAGGACCGTTGAGTCCACTGCTGGCGAATATTTTGTTGAACGAATTAGACCATGAACTGGCAAGAAGAGGGCACTGGTTTATCCGATATGCAGATGACTTATTAATTTTGTGCAAGAGTAAAGCCAGTGCAGAGCAGGCGCTAAAGCACATAAAACCCTATATAGAAAAGAAACTGTTTTTGAAAGTGAATATGGAGAAAACAGAAGTAGCGTATGTAGGGAATATAAAATTTTTGGGATATGGATTCTATAAAGATGGAAATGGATATCAGTTGCGAGTGCATAAGAAAACGGTGAAGAAACTGAAAGAAAAGGTCAGGCAACTAACAGACCGAAGTAAAAGCTATGCAGAAAGAAAAGAGCAATTAAGGAAATTCATAATAGGCTGGGTAAACTACTACAAACTGGCGAAGATGGAGAAATTGCTAAAAAGTATCGATGCATGGATGAGAAGAAGAATCCGCATGAATATCTGGAAGATGTGGAAGAAGGTTTGCACTAGATATACAAATCTTGAGAAACTGGGAGTCAGCCATGAAAAGGCGGGGATATTGGCGAATAGCAGAAAGGGCTGCTGGAGGATATCCGGTAGCCCGACTTTGCAAGCAGCCCTCTCTAACAAGCGATTAGAGAAAGCAGGTTATTTGTTTTTCAATTGTTATTACAAATCTGTAAAAGTATAAACTATGGAACCGCCGTATACCGAACGGTACGTACGGTGGTGTGAGAGGTCGGCTATTCAACTAATGAATAGCCTCCTACTCGATTGCTGCCACGTTTTAGCGGCTATAATGCTGAATTACCTGCATAATCTCCTGGTGGATGTCCTCAATGGAGCGGATCTGTCCATTGGCTGCGCAGTGGATCGTGTGCCATTGCTGCTGTCGGGCTATGGAGGTGGCATTGTGATAAGCCTGCTCCAGATAGTGCGCATCGGCTTCGTGGATATCCTGTGTCAAACCTTGTTTTAATTCGTTGCGTTGTTGACGCAGCTGCAAACTGTAGGCTGGCGGCATATCCAGAAAAATTACACAGTCGGGACGGGGCAGGCCAAAGATATCGTATTCCAGCTGGGACAGCCAGTGTATATACTGCTCCTTTTCTTCCCAGCTATCCAGCTTGCCGGCCTGATGCACCAGATTGGATGTGACATAGCGATCGGCAATTATGATACCGCCCGCTTCATAAAAGGCCTGCCAGTCTTTGCGAAAAGAGGCAAAGCGATCTACGGCAAAAAATACCGATGTGGCAAAGGCGTTGACCGATTGGGGATCGGTGCCGAATTCGCCGTTCAGATACATTTTAATTAAACTGGAGGACGGGCTGTCGTAGTCGGGAAAGCTGACTTTACGCACGTTTTTCTGCTGCTGCAATAATGCCTGATATAATAATTCGGTTTGCGTGGCTTTGCCGCTGCCGTCTACCCCTTCGATTACAAATAATGTTCCGGTCATAAAAAGCTCCTTTGGGCAGGATTACTGCTTCCTGCATGTTTACTTTGATTGTGCTGATATTTTATCCTGCAATAACGACTGTCAAAAAATACAGGCGCTGATGCTATGCTTCTGTCAGTACGGTAACCGTTTCATGGGCAGTACCGCCGCTGGCCAGCCAAAGCTGCACAATTTCTTCACTGATACGTTCCCCCGGCACTAACAACGGGATTCCCGGCGGATAGCGCAAAATAAATTGCCCTGCTGTTCGGTGAGCAGCCTGCGCCCAGCAAATCTGCTCTTTGGGCATATAAAAAGCCTGATGCAGCGGATATTGCTGCTGGGGTATTTCCCGACAATAAAAACTGGCTGTGGCTTGCTGAACCATCGGCTGCGATAGGCTGTACTGATCCAAAGCTGCCAATGCCTGATAGATACGCTGTACCCATTGGGCAGTGGTCTGTATCGGCAAGATGAACAGAATCCCCTGATTGTCATGCATTTCGCTGTATACGGCCTGTTGGGTGCGCAGATAAGCGTCCATGGCAGCGCCGGATAAACGGTCGGAAATCAGATACAGTTTGAATGGATCTTGCTGCCATTGGGGCTGCCAAAGCACATGCAATGTCTGCAAGGTGCTGTTAATCTGCTCATGCAGAGAAAAAATAAGCGGCAGTGACTGCTGCATCTGCTGTTGCGCTTGTTCTCCCATATAAATGCTGCCTGCTTCTAAGGATGCCATCAGCAGATATGATGGCGATGTGGTTTGCAGCAAGCTGAGAAACGGCTCCGGCGATGGGCCGCTGTATTGCTCATGCACCAGCAAAGCGCTGCCCTGAGTCAGTACCGGTAAGGTTTTGTGCCAGCTTTGCACCACCAAATCGGCGCCTGCATCCAGCAAAGAAGGCGGCAGCTCCGGATGAAAATGCAGATGGGAACCGTGGGCTTCATCTACAATTACGGTCAATCCGTGTTGCTTGGCCAGCTGCACGCACTGCACATTACCGGCAGTGATGCCCTGATAAGTAGGATTGACCAGAATCAGGTTGCGGCAGTCCGGGTATTGCTGCATATACTGCTGCAACAGCTCCAGACGGATGCCGGTGGGCAAGCTGGTAGCCGGGTCCAGTTCCAGCGGCAGGTAAACAGGTTCGGCGTGGGCCAATAGCAGGCTGTGATAGACAGAGCGATGCACATGGCGGGGCACAAATACCTTTTGATTGCTGCAGGCAGCCA
>USPE01000120.1 GCA_900556545.1 uncultured Peptococcaceae bacterium
TGATTCTGTTTTCCTCCATCTTCCTGCCGCTGCTGATCATTCTCAAAACAAAAAAATAGTACCTGTTATCCTTTTACTATAACAAGTACTATTATTCACGCATCGCTTTATAAAATTTTAACGCATCCCCATTTTTTCGTTGGCTTCCTCTACACTATTATAACCATATTGAGCTGTCATATTTTGCAGATTGGCAATGGCCATATTATAGTGTTTTTCCAGACATGCCAGCGTATAGGCATGCAAACGCAAAATTGTTTCCTGCGAATAGGTTTTCAATTCTCCACGCAAGTAAGTTTCAAAAGAAGTTTCATAAGGCGTGTCCTCCTGGCTGGTTAACGGGCGCCCCTTAGCCCGCAGGTTAGGATATTTTTCATCAGCTTCTCTCTGCCAGTCTAAATTGATATCCACAATCTCATCAATTTTTACCCGCACTTCTGGCTGTATCTCCGGTAAAAAATGTCTAATTTGAGCAAATTCTTCCGGGTGGGTATCCTCCATCATATACGCATATTTTTCTGTTAAAAGATTACGCCCTGTATAAGCCGCTGTAGCCAAATCGTGCAGATAACTCTGCAACACCTCGTCTGACCATGTTTTTAACTGACTGCTGCGCATAATCTCAAATCCTTTCGGATCATTTTGGCAACTGGCCCGGCCACCTGCATTCTGCACCTCATTAAACATTGCCCATTCTTGGGCTACAATCTGCGCCACCAAATCCTGATTCATGTAAATCAACCTCCTGTATTTTATTGATTAACTATATTGATATAACATCCCTTGCTTTAACTCCTACCGCTCAACCCATGGATTGGTATTACGCAATCCTTCATGATTGATACATTTATGCACCTGCAACCCTTGTTCCACTAAAAAAGGATCCTGGCTATGACTCAGCCCCTGACGATGCAACTCAGCTACCAACAACGCGCAAATCTGCTGCATCAGTTCAATTTTATGCACATAATAGGCCTGTTCTTCCATACCTGCTGCCGGATACGCAGTCATCTGCTGTAGTAAATCACTCACCGCCATTCCCAAGCAAGGCAACTGCCTCACACCATGATGCATCCATTTATAAAAAGGTGTATACCGATTGTTCAGCAAATATACAGCAGAAATCACTGCACCGATGAATTCGCCTTCTGTCTGGGCGGCGGCCACTTTGTCCCCTCGCGCCATCACCCGCGGATAATTATACTGCCCCGACTGGGCAATGGTCATACAACGGGCTGCCAGTTTCTTTTTGCGAATATCCTCCGGATAACCCTGCAGCAGTTCCTGGCGCACAGCACTGAATTTACCCAACGGATCAGCAAATACTTTTCCATTGGTCACAGTAGCCAAATGATGCTCTGGAATATTCAACCATTGACCAATGGTCATTGGCACACCTTCTACTGCCAGATATTTACGATAAAACGCTCCCGTTTCCAACACACCGTTGCGGCCTGGCTGCCAACTGACAGGAAACCCCTGAAACGTTTTCGGCAATTCCATCAAAACCTGCTGTATGGCAGCCCCATACTGTTCATAATCATCTGCTGTCAGCCATAAACAAACTGCGGCGCCCCAATCATGATCACGGGAAATTTCATCATCATAACCAAAACACTGAGAGCCCTCACCCACCAGACCAACAGCAATCCGCGGCACTACAGCAGCAAATTTTTGCTCCAGCACAGGCTGAACCTGCTCCCGATAAAATAATTCCGATAATTCTAATCCTTTCATTGCATGCCTCTCTGTTCTGCCGCTCTTTGACTGGCCAATTCATAATTACGCAGCGAAACCTCATAATTGCGGCTTCCCACACCAAATAGTACCTTACAGATTTCCATTGCGCTCTGATAGTAAATTTTAGCTTTTCCATACTCACCAATCTGCATATAGTAAGATGCTAGATTATTCAGCCCATAAGCATACAAGGAATGTTCCCGTCCCAACTGAGCCTCATACATACGCAGCGCCTGTTCCAACAACGGCTGTACTTCACTCAACTTGCCCTGTTGCCGTCTGGCGCTGGCCAGATTGGTTAATGTTGTAGCAATGGCAATGGGGTTATCACCTGCCTGCTCCAACGCTTCCAGACTGCGTACATGCAATACTTCCGCTTCAGCAAACCGTTTCATATCCTGATATACCAAACCCAGATTATTCATACCACTGATATATAAAAAATGCTCTTTCCCTACTGTCTGCTCATAAATTTGCAGTGCCTGCTGAAAATGCTGCTCCGCCTTTTCTAACTGTCCCATCAGTCTGTATAAACCAGCCAGATTATTCTGCACCGAAGCATAATCCGGATGCCCCACACCCTGCAGTCGCCCAATCAACTGAGCAGACTGCAAAAAAGCCTGCTCTGCTTTATCATAATTGCCAATATCCCGATGAATGCCGCCATAATCATTTAACACTGTTCCATATTGAGGACTTTCCACTCCGTAAATCTCACCGGTCAACTGCAAATACCGCTCCATATAATCGGCCAGTCCCACATAATCTCCTTTGTGATCACAATCATTAATCTGTTGCTGTAATCGTGCATATTCTTCTTGTATTGTCAAATTGGTTCCTCCTCTCATGGCAACTATATCATCAACTTATAACATACATCTCGACGATATCCCGTTCCATATCCACTGATGCCATATTTATTTCTTACCCTGTTTTTCTCCTAATATCACAACAACCAACCATGATTTTCTACAAACGTCTTCCTATCGCCAATTTCATTTAAAATCAACTTCTTCAGTTTAGCTGTCTATTCTTTTTGCTCCGGCGGCAAAACAATAATATTAT
Source organism: uncultured Peptococcaceae bacterium (assembly GCA_900556545.1). Classification (GTDB taxonomy): domain Bacteria; phylum Bacillota; class Peptococcia; order Peptococcales; family Peptococcaceae; genus UBA7185. Next base: position 2,806 of record USPE01000120.1, read on the forward strand.
TGGACTGCAGCTCTTGCTGATACTGCTGCACCTCCTGCTGCCATGCAGCTTCCTCTTTGCGGCGGCGGCTTTTTCCGCTACGAACCCCGCCAGCGCCCTCAGCCAACTCCGGCATATCAATCAACACCACATCTACGCCAATACGTACCACCTTCTGCCAGGGAATCAAAAGCTCGCCCTGATTCTGCAGCAAACTCCAAAAACCCCCTACACCAGGTAATACCAATGCCTGAATACTACCATCCAGAATATTTAATTCAATATCTTTAATGTTGCCCAGACATTTGCCATCAGCAATATTTACAATCTGCCGCTCTTGCAGATCTGAAATTTTTGCGCTCATATAGATTGTCCTCCTGTCATTACAGAATACAGTATCTATATGCCGCACACTCATCAAAAAGAAGCAGCCACAGTAAATTTTATAAAATACGCACCGCTTATCCCGTTATCTCATATCCATATATAATAAATGATTTTTTCGCAGAAAGGAAGGTTTTTATGCAGATTTCACAAAGATCCGAAGCCGTTTCCCTCTTGCTCTCTTGTTTTCCCGACAAATGGCTCCCGCTTTTTTCCTCATCCCAACAGGCCGAGACAATTCTCTCAAGCCATATCGATCTGCGGCAATCCTTGCAAATAAAAAAACAAGAGCAGCTTGCTGGCTTGCTGGGCTATAGCTATCATGGCCGCAGCTTTCTCAACCTACCAGTTTCAGCACTGGCAGCACCGGTTCATCCACGACAGTTTTACATAGAAATTCTCTGCACTGCTCCAGACTTTCGCTGCCAGGGTATCAGTACCACATTGCTCCGGCAGGCGCATTTACTGGCAAGCGGCTGCCACGCACAGGAACTTGCTTTAGACGTAGCATGTAACAATCTGCCAGCTATTCGCTTGTATCAACGGGCAGGATTTCGTCTTGCCAGCCGACGGCGCGCTGCTTTCCCTTTGCAGCATTTCTCCTTCTTTCGTATGACCGCCCCTGTCAACCCAGTCATGGAACAGATATGACACAGTTTTCACTGTTGTTGTGTACAATAACACGCCCTATAAAATCAAGTCAAACTTCAAATAGAAAATTAGCCAAGTGAATGATTTTTACTTTTCCACTTGGCTATTTACTGTTATTTTTTGATTGTTTCTATCTGACACTGATGTGTCTTACTTTCCTTATCATAGTTGATGCCAACTAACAGCACATCTCCATGATAACCATCCAATGCTTTTGCATATTGTTTTTTATCACATTATCTATCCTTCTGCTTGACATATCCCTCCGGACAAAAGATTCGGAATGCTGTTGGCAGTGCAATTTCCTGCTGCATACGCTGCTCATCAGCCCATGTATAGCAATCGGCCATCTGGTCGCAGGGCACATAATAACATCGCATATGCCATTCAACATGGGTAAAAATATGGGTTTCCTCTACCATCCGGTCTATCCCCAATGGTTTTACGCCCCAATCTGCGGCAACATTCAAGGCTTGCTGCCCATCTAAAAAGCCATCGGTATTAGGAAACTGCCACAACCCTGCCAGCAATCCTGTATTGCCCCGTTTTTCCACAGCAAGACTTCCTTGACAGGAAAATACAAATATCGTTTTTTCCTCTTTGCGCCGTTTCTTTTTGGCTTGCTTTTGCGGCAGCACATCCCAGCTTTCATTGGTATAAGCCATGCAAAAAGACTGTACCGGACATAAATGACACTTTGGCGCCCCGTTAGGCACACAAATAGTGGCCCCCAACTCCATCAGACTTTGATTAAAGGTATAAGCAAACTCCCCGCTGGGGTATACCTGCTCCAGCTCCACAGTCATTTCTTTTTTGACCGCCGGCGATAAAATATTACCAAAATTTTCAGTAATTCGGCTGATTACACGCAGCACATTACCGTCCACTGCCGGAGTTGATGCCCCAAAGCAGATAGAGGCAACAGCACCTGCTGTATATGCACCAATTCCGGGCAACGCCAGTATCTGCTCATACTGCTGCGGAAAAATACCGCCATATTCTGACTGAATCACCTGCGCCGCCTTTTGCAGATTGCGCACCCGCGTATAATATCCAAGACCCTCCCACAGCTTCAGCAGCACATCTTCCGGCGCTGCAGCCAGCGCGGCAATATCAGGCAGCTGCGCTAAAAACCGCTGATAATATCCTTTTACCGCTTCTACTCTGGTTTGCTGCAGCATAATCTCTGAAAGCCAAATATGATAAGGCTCTCTGTCCTGCCGCCAGGGCAATACGCGAGCATTTTGCCCATACCATGGCAATAATGCATCTGCAAGCAGACTATAGCGCCGCTGCTTTTCTTTCATCTTATGCTGAATCCGCTCGATTATTTTCTCATAAACAGGAACCATATGGGGCTCCTGGCATTGCTGTTTCCAATCAATCAGCGATACCCAGCATACCTGACTGTTTTCATCCTCTTTTATACACAGCGGCTGTTTATCCGAAGCAATAAATCCATAGGCTACATTATAATGCACATGGGCAGCAATCCCGTTTCCTTTTTTCACATGAGCTTTTACCGGAAGGCAATCCAACGATAAAATCTCACTGCAAACAGGAATTAACTCCGTAATACCAGTCTCCTCCCTGGCTTCTTTTGCTGCTTTTTGCAGCAAATTCTGAGCGCCGTCCGCATGTCCTCCTGTCCAGGCCAGGGATTGATAAATATTATGATACACCATCAGCATACAATCCATGGCCGGATTCAAAATGATGGCAGATGCCGTAAAATGACCCTCGGCAGGACGGGCAAACAGTTGGTCACCCATCTGCGCCCACCGGCGTAATATTTCATCTTTGGCCTGCTGTTCACACGCACAGTCAGGAGCATAGTCCATAATCTGCTGTTTTAATTGTTTCACACCTTCACCTGCGTTTCCATGTTGTCACTGTTCCTGTATTATCGGGTCAAAATTCGTTCCGGCTCTTTGTGCGCCAGCTTTTGAATGGTTTGCTCCATGGTTTCCATAAAAATCTGATCAATTCTGCTTAACTTGTACTTTTTATTATAAATATAGCCTACTTCTATTTCCAGCTTACCATCTGCAATGGGAATGGCTCGAATGGTGCCATGGCGCAGATAAAAATCATCCTGAGACATAAATTCAGGAAAGAACGCCACATAATCCCCCTGGGCAATCATTTTTTTCAGCAGTTCCAAATCATCGGTACGAAAAGTAATATTGGGCATTCTGTCTTTACCCAACGCCGCTGTCCATATG
>USPE01000121.1 GCA_900556545.1 uncultured Peptococcaceae bacterium
ATCCAACAACCGCCGCCATGTAGCTCTGCAATCATTTTTACCAGATATAATCCTAAACCACTGCCGCCTGTGTTACTGTTGCGAGAACTGTCCACCCGATAAAAGGCATCAAACAATCGGGGCAGATCATCATCGGGAATCTTTACACCCGTATTTTCAATTTGCAGTTGTACGCCATTTTCCATTTGCCGCAGATTGACAGTAATAACACTGTGCATCGGCGAGTGACGAACTGCATTGCTGAGCAAATTGCTGAATGCTTTTTTGAGAAGCCCCTCATCGCCACTATATAAAATGTTGGGTTCTAACTGCACTTCCAACCTTTGCTGCCGCAGCAACGCAAACTCTCCATAATCTTCTGTCAACTGCAATGTCAGTTCTGTAAGCAAAATGGGCTTTCTCTGCAGGATAAAAGAATCGGACTCCATACGAGTAACTATCAAAATTTCCTGCACCAATTGTTCCATTTTTTGCATCACTTGCAACGAACGAGCCAGATATTTATCTCTGTCCTGATATACGCCAATGCCAGCCTGCATACCTTCCAATTGTCCTTTCACGATCGTAATCGGCGTTTTCAGCTCATGGGATACCGCCGAAAAAAAGGCTAACCGTTTATGTTCCAGCTCCCGTTCCTGCTCAATATCCGCCTGCAGCTTTTGATTGGCGCTGCGCAGTTCCTGTAAGGTAGTATGCAATCGCTGCGCTAATGTATTTAAGCTATGAGCCAGTACGCCAAGTTCATCTTTTCTTTTTTCGGAACAGCGCCAGTTAAAATTGAGCTGTGACAACTGCTGCGCAGAAACACTGAGCTGCTCAACCGGTCTGGCAATAAAGCACGAGCAGAACCAAGCACTGCCAGCAGAAATAAATAGAATTACCACTGTCAGCCAAGGCAAAACATTGTGCAGCGCATCTACCGCCTGATTGACTGCCTGCAAACTTCCGGTCACATACAACATATAATGGGCAGAATCGCCAGAAAATTGAATATCATATTCTTTTGTAGCCATCGTGGATTCCGCCGCTCCTTCTACCGTTACCAAAAAAGCTGCATTATCATCCATGCCCATCGCTTCTGTTGCCTGTTGAATCACCACTTCGTCATCTTGCACTGCAAATGCTTCATCTGACTGACCAACACTGATAGCATAATCAGTCACAACCATTTCTTTATCCACTACCGCAGTTTCTGCACTCCCTGGCAGCGCAACGTCCTGTCCGTTATCGGTTTCCAAGCAAATCTGTGCATTTAATTCCATTATAATATAATCCCAGACAGGACCGCTTTCAGAAAATTCTGTCTGCTTCAACTGGCGGACAATTTGCTGCATTTGGCTGTCCAGCTGTGTATCCAGATTGGACATATAGGTGACTGGCATAAACCAGGCAATAAATCCATAAGTAATACTGCACGCCAGAACCAGAACCAACAATGTAATAAAGAAAATTTGAACACTTAAATTACGCCTCAGGTAATTTGTCAACACGATATCCCACTCCCCGAATGGTTTCAATATACTCTACCTGCAGTTTTTTACGCAAATTTTTAATATGGGTATCCACAACCCGCTCGTCACCTACAAAATCGTAGCGCCAAAGCTGCTGCAAAAGCATGGGTCTGGTTAATACCCGTCCCTGATTCATCAGCAAAAGCTGCAATAACTCAAACTCCCGGCGAGTTAATTCTATCGGCTGTTGTCTGACAAAGACCTGATAACCGTCCAAGTCCAACTCCAAACAGCCATAACGCAATATACGGCAATCATTGCCCGTTTGCTGGCCACTTCTGCGCAGCACCGCTTCAATTTTCCGCAGCAACACCGGCATAGAAAAGGGTTTGGTAATATAATCGTCAATCTGCAAATCGAATCCGCGCAGCTGATTTTCCTCACTTTCTAAGGCTGTCAGCATCACAACGGGAACCTGAGACGTATGTCGAATCAACTCACAAACACCGTACCCATCAATCTTGGGCAGCATCACATCCAGCAGCACTAAATCAAAAACTTGCTGCTGAAAACAGGTCAGCGCCGCCACACCGTCTCCGGCCACTACAACTTGATAACCTGCTGCCTCCAAAAAATTTTGCAGCAGCTCCTGAATATCGGGCTCATCCTCTACAACAAGCAACTGTTTCATATTTTTCCTCCAATCATCACTCTGCCGTTCAGTATAACACAGTTTTTTGTAGTTTGTGTGTAGTTTTTACATTCTGTCTGATTTTTCAATCTGTTTTTCCGAACGGCTCTGTACTGCTCTTTTTATCCTGACTTGCGCCAGATGATTATTTTATGTTAAAATGAGTATGCTATCACTAAGAAATAAAATTTATTGACCATACTTGATAGTATGGTTCGAAAGGATGCGTTTTTCCTATGGACTCTAGAATAAAAGAACTGGCGCATAATCTGATTACCTATTCCTGCGCACTGCAGCCAAAAGAAAAAGTGATGATCCACGTGTTTGGCACATCGGCTTACCCTTTGGCGCAGCAATTAGTAAAAGAAGCTTATGCCGCTGGCGGATACCCTTATGTACAGATTGAAGATTACGGCATTAATCGTGCGCTGCTGCAACATTGCAGTCAGGAGCAGCTAGAACTGAAAGCCAGTCTGGAAATGGCGCAAATGAAAGAAATGGATGCTTACATCGGTATTCGAGCGTCCGATAATATCTCCGAGCTGTCCGATGTGCCTCATGACAAACTGCAGCTGCAAACAACCATGGGCAACGATGTTTTAAACGAGCGGGTAAACAATACAAAATGGGTTGTTCTCCGTTATCCTAATCATTCCATGGCGCAGCTGGCCAACACCAGTTTGGAAAGTTTCGAGGATTTTTATTTTGATGTATGCAATTTAGATTACAAAAAAATGTCCGTTGCTATGGATGCATTGGTAAATTTGATGAACCGTACTGACCGAGTGCATATTACAGGACCGGGTACAGATCTTACCTTTTCCATTAAAGATATTGGGGCTATCAAATGCGACGGGAAATGCAACATTCCTGACGGCGAAGTATACACAGCTCCGGTACGCGATTCAGTCAACGGTTATATTACCTACAATACACCATCTGTATTTCAAGGCTTTACCTATGAAAATATCCGGTTTACCTTCCAGAACGGAAAAATTACAGAAGCAACTGCCAATAATTCGGAAAAACTCAATGCGGTTTTAGATATGGATGAAGGCGCACGTTATTTAGGTGAATTTGCCATTGGCGTCAATCCTTTTATCCTGCATCCCATGAAAGATACCTTATTTGATGAAAAAATTATGGGCAGCATTCATCTTACACCGGGCCGTTGCTATGAGGATGCTTTTAACGGTAATGACTCGCAAATTCACTGGGATTTGGTGTTCATTCAAACTGAAGCATATGGCGGCGGAGAAATCTATTTTGATGATGTTTTAATACGTAAAAATGGGATTTTTGTATTAGAAGAGTTGCGATGTTTAAATAGCGAAAACCTGAAATAGCAGGGAGGTATCTTATGAAGAGAACGCTATTCCTTTTATCGTTGTTAGTACTGCTATGTTTTAGCGGCTGCGGCAATCAGACAGCGCAGGTGTCGGCAGTATCTTCTGGGCAGCTCAATTATTCCGACTTAACGATTAAAGCAATCCAGACTTTAACTGACGGCAATACTTCTGACTTTTATCAGCTTTTTGACGATAACATGAAAGAATCTATGACCGAGCAGGAACTTCAAGATTCTTGGCGCCATATCTGTGCTCAATATGGCGCATTTCAGTATTACCTTTCAGAAGTAGCAATTAGCAATAAAGATACCGAAAAAATTGCCAGTATCCCCTGCATTTTTGAGCAAGGTACTTTAACATTTCGTATCACCTTTAATAATAACGGCAACATTTCCGGTTTTTATATCACAGAGGGTGACCACTCTTCCGGCAGTCCCCGTCTAAGCAACGATACAGAAATTTCCTTTGGTGCGGAACCCTATTTGCTTTCCGGCAGTTTATCCCTTCCACAGGGTGCCGGACCATTTCCTGTGGTTATTTTGCTGCAAGAATCCGGACCTTATGACCGCAATGAGCAGGTTGGGCCTAATTTGCCCTTTTTGGATATGGCGGATCAACTGACACAACATGGTGTTGCAGTATTGCGTTATGACAAGCGAACCTATTTGTATAGCACAGAAATTGCCCAAGAGGATACCTTTACCGTTTATGATGAAATCATAGATGATGTAGCTTTGGCAGTCGATTTTTTAAAAACATTGAACACCATTCAAAGTGATGCTATTTTTATCGCCGGTCATGGAATATCTGGTTATTTGATGCCAAGAATTGCCGAACAGACACCGGAAGCAGCAGGCTACATTATGCTGGCAGCTTCAGCACGTCCTCTTGAAGATTTGCTATTGACACAAACACAATATGTATTAGATACGGAAACCAATCTTGAGGATGCAGCCAAAGAACAGATGCTGCAGCAAACAAAAGAAACGGTAAATCGAATAAAAAATCTAACTGAAGAAAGCACCTATCCAGCCAAAGATTTATATTTATTACCAGCCAGCTATTGGTTAGATTTGCAAAATTATGATCCTCTCAGTCAAATACAGCAAATTGACAAACCTCTGTTATTTATCCAAGGCGGAAGAGATTATCAGACAACTAAAACAGATTTTGAATTATGGAAATCCGTTTTAGACGAAAGTAAACGCATTCATTTTCGTTATTACGATAATCTCAATCATATCTTCATGACAGGCACTGGAAAAAGTACGCCTGCTGAATATCAGCAAAAAGGTACAGTTAGTGCTGATGTTTGCAAAGACATGATTGATTTCGTAAAAAAACATAGTTGAATACTACTCTTTTCTGTCACAGTAAAATATAGCAAAAAACGACGCTTTCCAGATCAACTGTTCACTGGAAAACGTCGTTTTTTGCTATATTACCTATATTGCACATTAATGAGTATATCCCTCTGATGTCACAGATTTTGCTTATTTCTTGTGCAATAAACAAATAACAGATATTGTCATTCAAAATAACTTATCATTCATATACTATTATTCCGGTCCAATACTACCGGCATTATCTTCACTTTCAGAAGGAATCATGCCCGAATAGAATGGGCGACTGGCCTCAAACCATAAATGTCCTAATTGGAAATCCTGGTTGCCGTCCATGGTAAAATAAATTTCATCAATATCACCAAGATTTTCGTCAATGCTCCGCGCTAAATTATAAAACAACATGCCCTCACTGCCTTGTTCAAGCTCCAATGCCTGCAAACTGGCCGAATCAAAATCCACCCACGCTTTATGATTTTCCTCTTTTACTTCATTTACTACAAAAGTAGTTCCGCAAAGACTTTCCACAACCAGCTGATTGTATTCGGCAACAATAGTTTCTACCGACAAAGCATCCTCTGCAACAGCAGTTACCATTGTGGTTGTTATGGCTTCTTCCTCACTCTGTCCATTGCCTTGTTCTTCCTGGCTGTTTTCGGCAGGCATATATAATGTAATATAAACGCTGTCTTCCGCTACCTGCACGCTGTTTTCATCATTCTCAACAGGCTGCGTTTCATCGGCTGCTGCCCCGCAGCCGCTCAAAACAACCAGCAGAAAGCACAAACAGAATAAGAGCGCACTCCATTTTTTTCTTTTCATCTCTCTGCCTCCTAATAAATCTAAAACTTCTTATTTATTAGTATGCTTTGATTTTCTCCAAATGTCAACCAAAAAAATTTCCTCTTTTTTAATGAAAACGTTGAATATTGTTCAAAAGACCAACTTCAAAGCAATCAGCTTCCGCACACGTTTTCCTGCTCCAAATTTCCCTTGGACAATTTACTGCAAATCAGGCCGCGTGTTTATATGAGGTATGTGAGCGGAAAGAACGGCTTGCATCCACCACAGGATAATCTACTTTAACCGTACCGCTCATATCCCCTTTCCGATTCACGCAGGCATTAATCCGGTACCACACCGTACCCTGACGAAATTCCATCACATTCA
>USPE01000122.1 GCA_900556545.1 uncultured Peptococcaceae bacterium
ATGGCTGGCGGTATTGTTGATAATGAAGCTTTATTCGCAGCTGATGAAAAAGTAAAGAAAGTTAATTTCCAAAGCAATGTAAGACCACATGCTGTTGGTGCAGGCTGTATAATTGAAGAAAATGTCGGTGCCGATAAAAATGATATGGATGAAACACAAGGTTTTATCGTTACGAATGTTATGCTCGATCATATGGACGGAGATGCTGCAGTAGAAGAAATCCAAATGAACTATGGGAATTCTCCAATTAAGCCTGCAGAAGGTTGGGCTAATGCACCTGCAGATGCAAAAGAATTTGTGTTCTTACAAAATGCTGGTTTAGTACGTAGACCTGCTTTATTACTTAAAAATGAAAATGGCGTCTATGATACAGTAGAAATCTATGCTAAGAAAGACCAAGAAAAATTATTGGTTACTTTAAAAGTTGGCGAATATAACAATGATCTTATGGATATTGCCTATATGGATGGTGAAGAATTTACGGTTAGCCGTGGATTATGTATGTATAAATGTGCTGAAGACGGCAGTCATGTTGAAATTTATCTTGGACGCGGCATGAAACCGGATTTCGATGGAGTATATCATCCAACTTCATTATTTAAGCAAATAGTTGATACAGCAGGTATAGTTCCAAGTATGCCGACTATTGGCGGTTTAGAAGCCGATCTTATTGAGGGGGCATTTCTTCCTTGTTGGGAAAATTACACTAAATGGCAAAATAAAGCTATGAAAGCTTTAATTGATCAAAATGAATATGATGTTGTTTTCTCACATGTGCATAATGTTGATATTGCAGCCCATGTATTCTATCGTTTAGCTATTTTCCGGAACCACTATCCACAAATTGAAATTGAACGCTATCCAGGTTTCATGGAACGTTTGTATGTAGATGTTGACCGCTATTTAGGCGAATTTATGGAATATCTGGATAAAGGATATACCATTTTTATTATTTCTGACCATGGCGGTGTTATTCCTACAGCTGAGTTGCCACCATTACTAGGTGACCCTCTTGGCGTAAATGCTAAATTGATGTATGACTTAGGATATACGGGATTGAAAAAAGATGAGAATGGTAATCTTCTAAAAGAAATTGATTGGGCAACTACTAAAGCAATTGCCACTCGTGAATGTTATATTTGGATTAACTTAAAAGGTAGAGACCCTCAAGGTATTGTTGATCCTCGGGATAAATATGACTTAGAAAGACAAATTATTGATGACCTATATAGTTATAGAGATCCAGATAACGGCGAAAGAGTAATTAGCTTAGCGTTACGCCGTAAAGACGCTGTTCATTTTGGTTTGGATAGTGATGAATGCGGTGATATCATTTACTTCGTAGACGAAGGGCATAATCATTGTCATGGTGACGGTTTATCTACTGTGCAAGGACCATTGCATACTTCTGTAGCACCGATTTTTGTAGCTTGTGGTAAAGGGATTAAAGAAAATTATAAGGCTGAACGTATTATTAGACAAGTTGATGTCGCTCCGACAGTAGCCGCTATCTTAGGGGTAAGAATGCCTGCACAATGTGAAGGGGCACCGGCATACCAAATTTTTGATGGTGAATTTGTTGCGAACTAATAATTAGCAAAGTAAGCAGTCGTCTGGATAGATTTTATTAACAAGTTCGTCTAGATGACTGCTTTATAAATGCGGAATCAGTGTAAATAATAGGAGGTGTGATGTGGATGGAAAAAACAGATAAAATTTTAGTATTAGGTATTGATGGTATGGATCCGCGATTGTCTAATTATCACATGTCTCAAGGATATATGCCTAATTTGAAGAAATTTTTAGAACGTGGCTCAGCACGTGAAGACTTGGTTCTTTTAGGTGGTATGCCGACAATTACTCCACCAATGTGGGCAACATTAGCTACTGGCGCTTATCCAATGACGCATGGCATTACAGACTTCTGGCTACAAGACCAAGAAAATCTGGGGATTACCAAATATGCCTTTAATTCAGCTAATTGCAAAGCAGAGCCAATTTGGAATGTGTTAGCGGAGTCCGGTAAAAAAACTTTTGTTTTACATTGGCCGGCATGTTCTTGGCCTCCAACATCCAATAGTGAAAATCTTTATGTTATAGACGGTACTAATCCGGAAGGTATCTGTATGGGAACTGGTCAAATAGAGGGCGAGTATATTGCAGTCGCTTCGGAAGAAATTAAAGAAGTGACTTATCGAAGAAAAGTCGGTGAAACCAGCATGATGTGTGTGGTAACTGATGTAACAGTGGAAGATGCAGTAGACGATATGCATGCGATTGCCAACTCACCGGATGTTACTTTGGTACGGCTTAGAGATACAACGAAAGATGAAGTGTTGACAAAAATTAGTTTTGATGCCAGTTTATCTCCAATTAAAACACCGGATAAATGGGAGTTTGATATTCCTGCAGATGCAAAAGAATTAACCATTTTATTTTCAGGTGGACTTATTCGTCGGCCTGCCTTGATTGTGAAAAATACGGAAGGTATTTATGACACGTTAAATATCTACAAAAATAAGAAAAACGAAAATCTTATTGTCAGTATGAATAATAACGAATTTGCGGAAGGCGTAGTTGACGAGGCAATTAAAAATGATATTACTTACACAGTAAGTCGTAATATGCGTCTTTTAGAGCTTGCCGAAGATGGCAGTATGTTACGGATGTGGGTTTCAGCAGCTGTTAATATTAACGATGACAGCGTATTTAGTCCTAAATCTCTACACAAAGAGATTATAGAGAATGTAGGCTACCCAATGCCGGTATCTAATGTAGGGGCAAACGATGCCCAATTGATGATTGACTGCATGGAAGAAAACTGGATGCGAACTATGCGCTGGTGGGCAGATTGTATCCATTATATGATCGAACAAAAAGGTGTAGAAGTGGTATTTTCACAAATTCATAATGATGATGCAGAAAAACATAATTTTATACCGGTTTATAAAGAGAGTGCCAAAAGAGCCTTATCAATGGAAACTCTTGAAGAAATAATGATTAACATCAGTAAACAAAACGATTATTATATCGGTCGTTTCTTGCATTTATTAGATGAAGGTTGGACAATTTTCTTAGTCAGTGACCATGGATTGGTTGTCAGTGAAGAAGGGCAATCCTTATATTATGCTGCTATAGGCACAGATGCAACTTTTATGCGAGATTGGGGTTATACCGAAGTGAAATATGATGCAGAGGGAAATCCATTGCCGGAAATTGATTGGTCGAAGACCAAAGCTATCTGTAGCAGAAGCAACTCTATCTATATTAATGTTAAAGGTAGATGGGATACCGGTATAGTCGAGCCTGAAGATAAAGATGCTTTGGAAGATGAAATCATAGCAAAACTTTATGGTGTAAGAGATGAAAAAGGGCGAGCTAAAATAGCGTTAGCGTTGAAGAATAAAGATGCTGTTTTACTAGGATTAGGGGGACCGCAATGCGGAGATATTGTAGTTATGCAGGCTGAGTATAATTTATTTGACCATGGCGATAGTTTATCTACTGCGTTGGGGTTAAATCATACATCTGTATCGCCTATTTTTGCTGCTGCAGGTAAAGGTATTAAGGAAGGATTTAAGACGACACGTCATATTCGTGAAGTTGATGTGGCACCGACAATTGCTTGGTTAGCTGGTATGAGAATGCCGGAACAGTGCGAAGGTGCGCCAATATATCAAATTTTTGCTTAGAAATGGAGCAACTTAAGGTTAGAATATAGGTTAATGGGTGGATTATTATATCCTTTTATTGACCTATAATGTAATTATAAAGATAAGATTGTATTATTAATCTAAGGTGAGGAGGGGGTTATGATATGGCAACAGGAAATGTAAAAAGAAATAATTGGATCAGCTATATTAAAGTTTTTATAATGGCTGTATTAGTTATTGGTATTGGGTCATTGCCACCATTTGGTCAAATTACACCAATGGGTATGAAAGTTTTAGGCATCTTTGTTGGTTGTTTATATGGCTGGTGTGTTTTAGATATTCTATGGGTTAGCATTTTTTCTTTAATTGCTATTGGGATGACTTGTTCAACCGTATTAGGTGCTTTTGGTGTAGGCTGGTCAAATATGATCACCTTAATGGCATTGGTTACATCATTGATTGGCGGTGCAATGAACTCATGCAAAATTACAGATTTATTCTGTAATTGGTGTATCACCAGAAAAATTGTAAAAGGAAGACCATGGGTATTATTAGCTATGATTTTGATTGCCGGTGCTTTAGTTGGGGCATTTGCCAGTTCAGTAGCAGGGACAATTTTACTATGGGCAGTTATTTTGAAATTAGCAGATATGTGCGGATATGAAAAGGGATGTAAAGAAATTGCATTCTTAATGGCTATGGTAGTAGTTGTTCCGGCAGTAGCTAGTAACTGTATTCCATTCCAACCAGGTGCTCTTTTCTTTAACAGCTTTTTGATGCAAGCGGTAGGTAGCACAGTTCCTTTTGGAACGTTCTTAGTTTATCAAACTATTATTCACCTTATTACTTTTGTTCTAACTGTTTTATTTGCAAAATATATTTGGAAACTAGATTTATCCAGATTTAATATTTCAGATGAAATGCGTGAAGAAATATTGAAACAACCTATTACTTACGAACAAAAAGTAGGATTAGTAGCGATTATTATATTCTTCTTTGCGTTATTATTACCAGGTATTTTGCCAAAAACCATTCCGGGTATGGCATTTTTATCACAACTGGGTATCGTTGGTGTGGGCAGTATCATGTTAATCGTATTGTTTGTTATGCGTAACAGTGAAGGTAAACACTTAATAGATATTAACGAATGTCATAAATTTGTACCATGGAGTGTCTTATGGTTAATGGCAGCTATCGCCCCATTATCGGATGCATTAAAATCGGCAGATACAGGAATTATGGCCACAATTACAGCATGGGCAATGCCAATGTTCCAAAATATGAGTTTAACAGCGTTCTTTATTGGAGCAACAATAATATTAGCATTATTAACCCAAGTCAGTGTTAATATGGTACTTGGAGCTGTATTCGTTCCATTCTTATGTGGTATTTGTGCAGAGTTAGGCGGAAATCCATATACCTTATTCATGATGCTTTATGCAGGTATCAATATGGCATTTATGACCCCAGCGGCATCAGCATATGGTGGATTGGTACATGGCCATGACTGGATCAAAGGAAAAAATGCTTATATTACAACGGGTGTAAGTTTAGTGATTCTTTTAGTGATTCTTTCAGTTATTGGTTTACCTTTAGGTAATATAATGTTTAAATAGATGTGGTTTTAATAATACCTGTTGATTGGTGTATAATTAGCGATTATAATTATCATGAGGTGATAGTTATGCGGACGGAGGCAGTGCGTTACTTTGTCGAGGTTGCTAAAAGCCATTCAATAGGTATTGTTGCTGAAAAATTCTTTATGACTCAACCGGCGATCAGCATCGCTATAAAAAATTTGGAGAAGGAATTAGACTGCGTATTGTTCGAAAGGTCTAAAAACGGGATGTATTTGACGGAATTGGGCTTCGAAATTTTTGAGATTATGGAAAAAATTATACGAGAGGAGCAAGAAATTCATACATTAATTAATAAGAGCAAGTATAATAATCTTAATAAATTACAGGGTACGCTGAATATCGTAGCAGCACCATTAATTGTGAATTCTTTTTTACAAGATGCCATAGTTGAATTTTGGGAGAACAATTTTGAAATAAAAATAAATGTAGAAGAAAATATTGCAGATCAGATCGTAGAAAAAATTTTAAGTAATGAATTTGATATAGGATTAACTATATTGGCTGATGAGGAGTTCTTACAATTAGAGAAGAATGATGATATTTTTTGTAAAAATCTTTTTTCAGAAAAAATATATGTGGTAGCGAACAAAAAATATGGCTTGGGGCAAAAGAAATCTATTACCTGCAACAATGTATGGAAATTACCAATAG
>USPE01000123.1 GCA_900556545.1 uncultured Peptococcaceae bacterium
CTCCGGCGATCGGAGATTCCGTAGCAGATATTTTGTGTGAAATTGGATTAGAGCATGCCGGAGCACCGGGAACGACCGCTGCACTTGCGTTATTAAACGATCAGGTGAAAAAAGGCGGCGTTATGGCTTCCTCCTATGTTGGAGGATTGAGCGGTGCATTTATTCCGGTCAGCGAAGATGCCGGCATGATTCGTGCCGTAGAAGACGGTGCGCTGAGCTTTAATAAACTGGAAGCGATGACTTGCGTTTGCTCCGTGGGCTTGGATATGATTGCCATTCCGGGGGATACCAGTGCAGAAACCATTGCGGCCATTATTGCCGACGAGGCTGCTATTGGCATGATTAATAAGAAGACAACCGCTGTCCGTGTTATTCCGGTGGCAGGCAAACAAGTAGGCGATACCGTTGTGTTTGGCGGTCTGTTGGGACATGCGCCTATTATGGAGGTCAGCAAATTCAGCGCCGATTCCTTTGTGGCCAGAGGCGGCCGTATTCCAGCGCCGATTCATTCTTTGAATAACTAATTGTATAACGAAGCAAAATTAATATATCATAAATAAAAACAGGGGACTGAGATCCATAGTGACCAATGCAGCTATGAAATCAGTTCCCTGTTTTGCTTTGTTTTGTGTCTGTCGGTTTTAAAAAGAAGATGGCTCAGGTCAGCAGCATGCGGTCATTGTCAAAGGCTTTATTGCTTTTGCTGGAATAAAGCGCTAACAAATCCTGCAGTGACAGTTGTTCCCGTTCCTTGCCGCTGATATCCAAAATTAATTTGCCGCTGTCCATCATGATGGTGCGATTGCCGGTTTGCAGCGCTGCGTTTAAATTATGGGTAATCATCATGGTGGTGAGCTGGTGACGGGTAACGATTTCCTTTGTAATTTGCATAATTTTCTCGGAAGCAGCAGGATCCAAGGCTGCCGTATGTTCATCCAACAGGAGCAGCTTGGGCGGCACCAGGGTACACATCAGCAGAGTAACCACCTGCCGCTGTCCGCCGGATAGAAGCCCTACCTTTGTTTTCATGCGGTCTTCCAGTCCCATTTTATATTGGGCCAGAGATTCCTGAAACATGGCAGTATCTTTTTTGTTTAAGGCAAAATGCAGCGGTCCCCGCTTGCTGCGGGAGTAGGCCAGAGCCAGGTTTTCTTCTATGGTGAGATTGGGCGCAGTGCCCCGCATAGGATCCTGAAAGACGCGGCCAATAAAAGAAGCGCGCTTATGTTCTGCCATCCAGGTAATGTTTTTACCGTCCAGCAGAATGGTACCTTGGTCAGGAAAAAAGTTACCGCAGATGACATTGAACAATGTGGATTTTCCTGCACCATTGGAGCCAACTACTGTAACAAAATCACCTTTGTGAATGGTCAGATCTATTTGCTGCAGGGCTTTGTGTTCATTGACCGTTTTGGGAGAAAATGTTTTACAAATTTGTTTCAGCTGCAGCATATGCCTGCGCCTCCTTTCTGGCAGTCCGCAATGCCAGCGATTTTTTCAGCGCCGGCAGAGCCAGTGCCAGTGCTACAATACAGGCTGACACCAGTTTTAGTCCATAGGCCGGCAAAAATGTATATTTGGTTGCCAGCGCAATAATAAAGCGATAGATGATAGAACCAATCAACACAGCCAATAAGCTGCCCGATAATGTACGGCGGTTCAGCAACACTTCACCGATAATCACAGAGGCCAGGCCCACCACCAAAATTCCCACACCGGAATTGATATCGGCAAAGCTTTGGTATTGGGCAATTAGGGCGCCGGTGAGGGCGATAATACCATTGCTGAGCGCCAGCGCGGACAATTTGGTCTGATCCACAGGAATGGAGGAGGCACGAACCATTGCTTCGTTATCTCCGGTGGCGCGAATGCACAGCCCAACATGGGTTTTGAAAAACAAGATCAGCAATATGGTGCAGGCTGCCGTAAATAATAATGCCACTAACAATTTGACCATATCTTTGTCTAAAAACGGCAGCAAATTGGAAGCCATTTTAAAAATCGTTGTGCTGTTAATTAATGATAGATTGGAACTGTTTCCCATTGCCAATAGATTGACCGAATAAAGACCGCTCATTGTCAAAATACCGGATAAAATAGGATGAATCCCCAGCTTAGTATGCAGCAGTCCTGTGACCATGCCGGCAGCAGCGCCGGCCAGCAGCGCGGCTGCCAATCCTAGCAGTGGATGCCCCTGTATGGTCAGCACTGCGGAAAGAGCCAGCCCCAGCGTAAAGCTGCCTTCTGCTGTCAGGTCCGGTACATTCATAATGCGAAAGGTGATATAGATTCCCAATGCCAGCATGCCATATAAGATGCCCAGCTGCAGGGAACCAAGTAAAATTACCATGATAAAAACTCCTTTCTCTTGTGTTTCTGTTGCCGTAAATGTTTTAGTTGGCGCTGTCCTGTACAAAAGTTGCTTTTGCTTTCATATCGTCAGAGAAGGTAATCTCCAGCAGATTAGCGGTCGTTTCATTGATTACAATGGCGTTGGCCGGAACCACCTGTGCTGGAATATTGGCAATGGCGGTACCTTCCAGATATTGTACAGCCATATCGGCGGAAATGGCACCGATTTCGGTGTCGGTGATGGCTACTGTGGCAAAAGCGCCGGAATCTACCATAACGGCTGAGCTTCCATATACAGGGATTTTGGCATCGCGGGCTACTTCTGCCACCAGCGGCATTGCTGCCTGAATAACACTGTCATTGGGTACAAAGATAGCGTCCGCACTGCCCACCAATGACTGGGCTGCCTGCTGTACTTCGGCAGAGTTGGTCACTACTTTTTCAACATATTGCAATCCCTGTTCATCTAAATAGGCTTTGGCATTTTTTATAGTGGTAACGGAATTTACTTCATTGGTTGCATATAGCAGCCCATAAGTCTGTACTTGGGGAGTCAATTCCTGCGCCAGTTCAAAAATTTCATTGATCGGGATTGCGTTGGAAGTGCCGGTAGCATTTTTGTCAGGATGTTCCATTTCGGTAATGACACCTGCGCCCACCGGATTGCCTACAGAGATAAAGATAACCGGAATATCACTTTCCAGTGCAACCATGGCCTGGGCGGCTGGTGTAGCAATGGCAGCTACCAGATCAACCTGACTGTCCACCATCTCCTGGCAGATTGTATTTAAGTTTGTGGCATCGCCCTGTGCGTTTTTGTACACAAGTGTTACGTTATCTTCGCCATAGCCTTTGTCGGCCAGTTCCTGAATAAAGCCTTCACGCATATCCTCAAAGGCGCCGTTGTCAGTGAGCTGTACAATACCGATGGTCAGTTTATCGGAGCTCTGTTCTGTGTTGCCGCAGGCAGTTACGGTAAATAATAGAGAAATCAAAATAGTCAGAGATAAAAATTTTTTAAAGAATGTAGGTTTCATTGTAAGTTCCTCCTAAATAGAAAGTAAGTGGATTTCATTCAGATTATTTATCTGGATGGCTGTATTTTTTGGTGATAGCTGTCTAACTGGGCAAAGGCCTGCTGCAGCATAGGAATGGTAATGGGATAAGGATAATGCTGCACATCCTTTGCGTTGATAACGGACGGGTACAGCGATTCCATTTGCGCCGGCGTAATCTCCAGATCCTGCAGCGATACCGGCAGTCCCACTGAACGATTAAATTGGTAGAGCCGTTCAAATTCTGCCGTCTGTTTATCACAGAGCAATAGCAGCAAAACGCCAAAGCCTACCACTGCGCCATGCAGATGGGTTGCTTCAAAATGGGGCAATGTGGTCAGTGCATAAAAAATACCATGGGCCAGACCGCTGTTATAATCAGATGTATGCTCCCGTGTAACAAAGATGGAAACCAGACCTGTAGTAACAATAACAGCTAATACTACTTGCTCCAGTGCATAGGTGCATTGCTGGCGTTGATTGTCGTCCAGTGCCTGTTTGCCGTATTGCAGCAGCGGTTCCAGACATTGCCGGCTCATTTGCACCCCTAACCCATTGAAATGCTCCAGCTGATCGCCGCGGGCGGAAACGGAAGTTTCGTAATATTTTGCATAGGTGTCTCCCATGCCGGCCCATAAATATTGGGTTGGCGCCGCTGCAATCAAACCGGTTTGAATAAAGGCATGGGCAGGCGGCTGCGAAAAGAAAAATGGTTCACAGAAGCTGCCGTCGCTGTGATACATAATGGCTACCGAAGTAACTGCGGCGCAGGTAGAAGCAATGGTGGGAAAGGTAAAAACCGGTTTTCCTGTTTTTATCCCCAGACACTTGCAGGTGTCCAGTGCTTTTCCGCCGCCGATGGCAAAGATCATATCTGCCTGCTGCACCAGTGGATGCTGCTGCAAAGCGGTTACATTTTCATAACTGGCTTCTCCGCCATACCAGAGAAACTCCAAAATCTGCAAGTCGCTGTCGGCAATGGCTTGGGCAATGAGCGGACGGGCAGCGGCCATGGCGTTATGTCCGCCGATGGCAATAACGGTTTTGCCATAAGGACTGCAGAATTGTTCAATTTGTTCAAAAACTGCTGGACCAATAGAGTAGTTGGGCAGCATCATGCTGTAATTCTGCATGAGAAACACCTCCTGAAGTTGACTCTGAAACTGAAAATAAAAATAACAAACAAGTGATACTTGCAGAGCGGGGGAAACTGGGCAAATAAAAAAGCACTTATCCCAGAAAGGGACAAGTGCACAATGCGCCTGCGGTACCACCCAAATTAACCATACGGTTCACTTTTTCATACACCATCATGTATGCTTTCTTTGTAACAGGTAAAGATCCCGTCAGCGCCTACTGAACCATTGTCGTTTGGGCTGCCCTCGTAAGTCCATTCCATATAGATTGTCATACTGCAATCCCACCGCCTGCAGCTCTCTGTCATCACAAACTCCTATATGTACTCCTCTTACTCATCGGTTTCACTGATTTGTTTTTCTGTATAATATGCCTTTTTATTCTATTTGTCAATAACTATTTGCAAAAATACAAAATACAATACAAAACAAATGCACCGCAGAAAGTAAATGACAGGCATCCAATCTTGTTTGATGGCGGCATGGAGATTGGAACTGTACAATAAATGGGTTAATGATGAAATAGGTGAATGATGCGGGTGAAAAAAGGAATCACTTTCATAAACAGAGTGAATTTTGGAAAAAATATTTTATGTAGAAAAAAATATCTTGCATCTTGTCAGGATTTGTGATAAAACCAATATGGATAAAGGTTAGACATTTTTTATCGATGGAGGAACGAAATCATGAAAAAGATTTACGAAGGAAAAACAAAGAATGTATTTGAATTAGAAAACGGTAATGTTTTATTAAAATTTAAAGATGACTGCACTGGAAAAGACGGTGTATTTGATCCGGGTGAAAACAGTGTTGGTCTGACCATAGAAGGCATTGGCCGTGCCAATCTGGAAACCTCTATTCATTTCTTTGAATTGCTGAAAGAAGCAGGAATCAAAACCCATTATGTAAGCGCCAATGTAGAAGACGCTACAATGGAAGTATTGCCAGCAAAAGTATTTGGTCATGGTTTGGAAGTTATCTGCCGTTTGAAAGCAACCGGCAGCTTTATCCGTCGGTATGGCGCATATATTGCAGATGGTACCGCATTAGAAGGCGGCTATGTAGAAACCACATTGAAAGATGATGAAAAGGGCGATCCGCTGGTAACCTCCGAAGGTTTGGCAGCGCTGGGCATTATGAGCCAGGCAATGTTTAATGATATGAAAGAACAGACTTTAAAAATTACTAAAATCGTTGCCGATGATTTGGCTAAAAAAGGTCTGGATTTATACGATATCAAATTTGAATTTGGCTACAACAACGATGAAGTCATTCTGATTGACGAAATTGCCAGCGGCAATATGAGAGTGTATAAAGATGGCAGCATTGTGGATCCAATGGAACTGACAAAAATTATTTTAGGAAAATAATTTAGCGAATTTAGCAGCTCAC
>USPE01000124.1 GCA_900556545.1 uncultured Peptococcaceae bacterium
CTACAAGTCATGTAGGTGTTGTAGGGGGTGCTATGCTGGGCGGACAAGTAACTGGTCAATTAAATGGATTTATTAGTTCATTAGCACCCAATGAGCAGATTACTACAAGTAACGCTCGAACGGCATCTTCAACGATTGAAAATAAAACTGTTACTGATATGTTGACTTTAATTGATGAATTGTTAAAAAAAACAAATGAATATGACAGTTATGGACTGTGGCATGTTGCAGGTTATTTTGTATCTGATGATATGTCCGCGGCAGAAATTGCTGCTAGTAATTACAGATCTTTGATGAACGGAGAAAACTCAGGAAGAGAAGTATCTGCTATTAATTCTTGGAGAAGCAATGATACGAATATAGCTAGTAATTTTAGAGAACTTACTACGTATTTATCCAGATATGTGCATCCACAGTTTATTTATGGGGGAGATATCCATGTTAATGCAGCTACAGCTGTCAGTGGTAAAGAGCTTGGATTGCATTTAGGTCTTCCAAGAGCAACAGTTTCTGGTCTTCCTGTAATTGAACATGCTGAATTTGGTAAGGAAGTGGTTTCTTATCAGTTAGTGTCTAATTATAAAGAAGAGTGTCCAGAAGATAGAATTACCATTGGACGAATCTTTGATCTCGGACATGTGACTGATAAGATTGTAAGGCTAAATAATGAGAGCCTAAATATGCATACATTTGTTACTGGTTCTACAGGATCTGGTAAAAGTAATGCGGTTTATCAAATGTTGACTGAACTTCGGCAGGATAAGATACCGTTTCTTGTAATTGAACCTGCCAAAGGTGAATACAAAGATGTGTTTGGTCATTTGCCAGATGTACGTGTATTTTCAACGAATCCTAATATCGCACCATTATTGAATTTGAATCCGTTCATGTTTCCAAATTCTATCCATGTTCTTGAACATATCGATGGTCTGGTAGAAATTTTTAGTGTGTGCTGGCCTATGTATGATGCCATGCCAGCATTTTTTAAGGATGCAATTCTGAAATCTTATGAAGTCATTGGTTGGGATTTAGGTTCGTCTACTTTTGAGGGTGATGAAGTTGAATATCCAGATTTTGAAATTCTTACCGAGCAGTTGGATATATTGATTGGCAATTCTGATTATGCTTCTGATATTAAATCTAATTATCGAGGTGCATTATTGACCCGTGTAAAGTCACTGACAGTTGGATTGAATAAATATATTTTCACTACAGCACAAACGTCCTATGAACAGCTTTTTGATCAGAACTGTATATTGGACATCAGCAGAGTTAAATCAACTGAGACAAAAGCATTAATTATGGGGCTGATGGTTTATATATTGAATGAATATCGTATGGATCAAAAAGTAGGAAATAATAAGGGATTATGTCATGTAACTGTTTTAGAGGAAGCTCATAATTTGCTTAAGAATACCAGCAATGGTTCTTCTGAGTTGGTTGGTAAATCGGTAGAAATGTTAACCAATACCATTGCTGAAATTCGTACGTATGGAGAAGGATTCATTATTGTTGACCAATCTCCGTTATCTGTCGATGTGGCAGCGATTAAGAATACAAACACAAAAATTGTGTTGCGCACTCCAGAAGCACATGACAGAGAAGCGATTGGCCGTTCTATTGGTTTGACAGATGACCAAGTTGAAGAAATTGCGAAACTGCCTAGCGGTGTAGCAGTTATTTATCAGAATAATTGGATTAATCCGGTGTTGACTATGATTAACAAAGCCGATATTAAAGAAATTCCTTATGTACACTTAAATCCTGAAGTTATCAACCCAGTAAAAGAAGCTAGAACAAAAATCTTGTTCATGCTTTTACAGCCGTGGATGCCAAGAGAACGGATGAGCAGAAAAATGTTGAACAGTTATTTACAGTCTCTGGATATAAGCAACAAAGATAAATCCATACTTAGAAACTATATGGATGACTACCTATTTTGTAGTGGAACACAAATTTGGCGCATTGAAAGTATTCCTGAGCTTCAAAGCTTAACCAGGGTAATACTAGGAATTACTCAGTTTGAATTTGAAAAGGCAGTGTCTTCTGGAATATCTGAGGAACTGCGGATGATGATACGAAGAAAAACAACAGGATTGACATACTCCGAAATTGATGAGGTGTGTCATATTTTGACAAAGGCAGTGAATGAAGAATGTTAAACATGGATGTACTAGAATCAAACGTATTGAAATCTACAGAATTAGATTTCAATGAGAAAATGTTTGCTTTAAATAAACTCTTTGTTTCTAAAATCACTCCAGAGAATGGCATATATGGAAAAACAGAAACAATCCGAGATAACGGTGTGACGGAACGGTTAGGAATTAATGAATTTGGGTGCAAAATCAAGGACTATATGGTAGGTGGACAACTATATAAACAAAGAGAATTGCTTGGTGGCGGTTACAATGCTACTACATTTTTTGATGATGTTGGAACAGCATGTCTAAGAATTATAACGAATCTTGAAGGTAATCAGAAAAGTGTGCTGCACACTACACTTAAACCCAACGAAATAATTGTGGAAGGAAATTTTACTTCTAAAATTGATAGGTATGGCAGACCTATATTGAATCGTGTAACGGATGTTCAGTTAAAACCAGCAAATGAGGCGCGGAAAAGTCTTCATGCAATTGAACGGGACGGTGCCTATCGAGTTGGTGATCAAAAAGGACATTTAATTGCAGACAGCCTTGGGGGAACAGCAACCAGGGAAAATATCGTTCCACAGCTTGATAAAGTAAACCAGAGAGAAATAGCAAAGGTAGAGAATATCGTTAGAAAATTAAAATTGCAAGGGCATACCGTTGATTTTGAGATGAAAGCGAATTATATTGGTTCCAAAAGTGGACGACCAACATCATTTGAACCTAGAATTATAGTAGATGGAAAAGAATATATGGAGATTCCAAAAGAATTACAAAAAATTTATAATTTTTTCTCGGATACTCCAATAAAGCGAATTGCGATAACTGCAGGAGAACGGTTTTGGCTCCCACATGAAATAGGAATGAAGTCTGGTTTGGTTGCTGCTGGTCTTATATGCGCTACTTCTACAGTTGAGCATATTTCAGCATTTATTGATGGCAAACTTGTTGCTGAAGAGATGATTACAGAGATTGTAGAGGATGTAGCACTGGCGGGAGCATTGGGCTATGGAACAGCTTTCATAAGTACAGCAGTTTCTCAAGCAATGACTATACATTCAAATGCATTTATCAGTAGAGTAGGCAGTTCCTGTTTACCTGCAGTTACTATAGCGTTTGCAATAAAGTCTTATCAGATTGTGTCAAGTTATGCTCAAGGGAATATAGACGGAGGTCAGTTGGCATATGAACTGGGGAAAAAAGCAGCTGGTATGGGCGGTAATTTGGCAGGTGGAGTGGTAGGAGGTGCTGCCTTTGGAAGTGTAGCTGGACCAGTTGGAATCGTTGCTGGGGCATTGGTTGGCGGTTTGGTTGGCTGCGTACTTACAACCGAAATGTATAAAACAGCAGCTGAGATGGGGATAGATGGAACAGAATTTCTAGCTGAAAGAACTGAACAATTTGCTAATATTGTAATTGATACGGTTGCTGAAATAGCTCCAGAACAGTTGGATACTGTTAAAGCTGCTTTTCAGGATTTTACCAATTCTGTACAACTATCAATTCAAATTTAGGTATCATGATCTAATCTACAATTGATTAAGATATCTTAAGATAATGTTCTTGAAACATTTGTATGAAAATCTAGATATATAGAATTAAAAAATGAATGAAATTTTATTCCTTATCTCATGATATCACTACAGAATTATTCAATTATAGTCTTGATAATCCACCAACAAGGAGGTAAAACCAATGGAACTGCTGGAATTAACAGAAGAACGGACTGGATGGATCGAGCCGCTGCAGGCGGTGTGGGAATCGTCAGTGCGGGCTACCCATCATTTTTTGCAGGAGGCGGATATTGTAAAATTGCGTCCTGCGGTGCAGCAAGGACTGGCGCAGGTGCCCAGGCTGGCTGTTGTGCTGGTGCAGCAGCAGCCGGTGGGATTTATCGGTGCGGCGGAAGACAAAGTGGAAATGCTGTTTATTGCTCCTGATCAGCGGGGCTGCGGCCGGGGACGGCAGATGATGCAGTTTGCCATGGAGCAGTGGGGCTGTACTATGGTAGATGTCAATGAGCAAAATGAACAGGGCGTTGGATTTTATCAGCATCTGGGATTTGAAGTTGTTGGCCGTTCTGCGCTGGACGAGCAGGGCAATCCTTTTCCCATTCTGCATCTGAAACACAAAGAAAGCTGCTGATGTTTTTTTCTTTTACAGAATTTATAGAAAGAATATGCTGTTGAGAATGGTTGTATATGAACCAATCTTTAGGGGTTAGATGATTATTCTAACCTTTAAAGACGTTCATAATTCAATTCTCAACAGCATTTTTTTGTGCATGGATATTAGGTTTTATGATGTGTAACGTTGCTAATGCAGTATCTGTAATAAGGTACGCAATAGTATCAGATTGTATGGTCAGCAGTATCCGGCAACGGAAAGCGGATGCTGAATACGGTTTTATAATGGGCTTCTTGCTCGATGGCAATGGTAGCGTTGTGTTTGGTTAGTATTTGCTTGACAACAAATAGTCCCAGACCACTATGTTGTTTGGTGCGGGAGAGATCGCCCTGATAAAAGGGCTCAAATATTTTGTCTCTGTCTTCCGGCGCAATTCCTGTACCATTATCTTTAATCTGAATCAGATAGCAGTCCGGCTGCACAGAGGTGGCAATCTGTACCTGCGTGGGTATAGGGTTGTGGCTGAGAATGTTATCCAGCAAGTTGGCATATACCCGCCGCATGTTCAGCTGGTCAAACTGCAGATAATAGGGTTCTTCCATGATGGCAATGTCAATGATGAATCCCTGCTTTTCAAAAATCGTATAGTAATTGGCGCAGATTTCCCGCAGAAAGTCGTTCATGTCTTGATATTCCAGATGGAGCGGATAATCATTGTATTGGTATTTTACCTGCTCGGACAGCAGCTCTACCATACTGTTTAAGGAAGAAATATTGCTGTGAATGTGATTGAGATATTGTTTGTACTCCTCCTGGGACAAAACATCCTGTTCCAGCAGTTCAGCATAACCGCGCAAATTGGTCATAGGCGATTTTAAGTCGTGAGATAAATTGGCAATCAGACGGTGGTTTTGCTTTTTTAGATGCTCTTTTTCCTGTCGGATTTGTTCCAATGCATCCAACATATCGTTATAGGTGGTCAACACCAACCTGGTTTCCTGCAGGGACACTTGCGATAAATCCACATGGGAAGAATTGTACGGCGTTTTGGCGATGCTGTTATTGATAAAATTCAGATTTTGCTGCAATGGCTTATAAATGGAGCGTATAAAAGAGATGCAGGCCAAAATCACAATCAGGCTGCTGGTAATGCCCAAAAACAGACTATAATTGCGAGCGCATTGCTGAAAAATAATAGATACGTCATAATCGGTTTGTAGAAGGACAATGACAGTCTTTCCGTCCTGATTGACAAATTTGTCGGTTCGCAGCATATGATTCTCCCATTTTTTAAATGTTAAATCGCTTAGTTCTTCTGCAGAATATTGATAGCCGGGCTGTCGTTGGCTGTTCAAGCTGTAAATAACCTGAAAGGATTCATCCAATACCTGCAGAGAAGCGTCGCTTTTTTGCAGTTCTGCTTCGGAGAAAGTGGGATATTGCTGCAGATCCAGCTGAAAAAAAACGGGATCCGGCGCCGGCCATGGAGAATGGTCAATATAATAGGGCAGCCAGAATCGATTTAACAGAACGCTGACAAGCACAATACAGAATGTGGCCGCTAC
>USPE01000125.1 GCA_900556545.1 uncultured Peptococcaceae bacterium
AGTACCAGGAGGTGGAAATATTAACGGCAGCGGTGGATTTTGGCGGAGAGTATCTGGCAAGTATCCATAAGATTGTTGAGCGGGCTATTGTGGCTGGCAAACGGGAAGGCCTTATCGGCGATACCCATTCGGAAGAAGGGGCGATTGCTGGCGCTGCCAGAGAGGCTTTGTCGCAGATTCAAAATAAGGCGATTGGTCTTAATGTAGGTGGAAAGTTGGGGATTGCCCGTTATCAGGATCATTTAAGTATCGCTGTATTTTTGGGCGTAGGCTTGTTACATTTGGATGAGGTTGCAGTGGGATTGGCTCACCGCACCATATCTTAGTGAGGTGCAGATCTTGACAAATACGTTACAGATTGCCATTGACGGACCGGCCGGGGCCGGAAAAAGTTCTGTGGCAAAGGTATTGGCCAAACGGCTGAATTGTATTTATTTGGATACCGGCGCCATGTATCGGGCAGTTACCTGGCTGGCGCTGCAAAAGAATATTGCGTTTTCTGATGAGGCGGGCATGAAGCAGTTGTTGTCTACATTGCAGTTGGAATTTAAAGAAGAAGACGGTAAGCAGCATCTTTACTGCAATGGAGTTGATGTGACAGAAGCAATTCGCACACCGGAAATATCGGCCAATGTATCAGCAGTTGCTATGCTTCCATTTGTGCGGGAAACATTAGTGGCGCAGCAGCAGCGCATTGCTTCTGATTGCGATGTGCTGATGGACGGTCGTGATATCGGCACTACTGTACTGCCGCAAGCGCAGTATAAATTCTTTTTGACTGCTTCGTTGGAAGAACGGGCGCGCCGCCGTTATCTGGAATTAAAAGACAAAGGTGAACCGGTGGATTTGGAACAGCTGAAAGCAGAAATTGCTCTGCGTGATAAAAAAGATTCGCAGCGTGAGGTTTCGCCGCTGGTGCAGGCAACGGATGCAGAGTTGATTGATACCAGTGATTTAAGCTTTGAGCAGGTTGTAGAAAAACTTTTTTACAAGATTGCAAAATAACTATTTCACTTCCTGCGTTTATCCGTTATAATAGAAGGGTAATCATCTTTTTATAAAGGAGCTGATGGAGTGAATTTTCAGATAGCTCCCCATGCAGGTTTTTGTTTTGGTGTGAAAATGGCCATTCAAAAGGGTGAGGAACTTGTCAAAAGCGGACATGTACCGATTGCTACGTTAGGACCTCTGATTCATAATCCGCAAGAGGTTAGACGTTTGGAAAGCTTGGGTATTTATGCGCGGGATACATTCGAGGAAATTAGTGAAAAAACTGTTTTAATCAGGACCCATGGTGTTGCCCCCTCCGTTTATGACGAAGCCGCAAAGCGGGGGTTGGAATTATATGACTGCACCTGTCCTTTTGTAAATAAAGTACAGAAGATTGCACATGAACACAGTCAGGACGGATATCTGGTGCTGATTCTGGGAAACCGTAATCATCCTGAGGTACAGGGTATTCTGGGCTGGGCCGGCGAAAAGGGCATTGCCTTTCAGGATATTGCCGAACTGGAACAGGTAGAACTGCGGGGATGTAAGGTATGTCTGGTTGCCCAGACTACAGAAAACTTAGAGCGTTTTGAGGAAGCTGTAAAAATGCTCAAACAGTATGAGATCAGTCAATTGGCTGTATTCAACACAATTTGTTCTGCGACCAGAGAGCGGCAGAATGCTGCGCTGGAGTTGGCAGGAACAGTAGATTTTATGCTGGTGATTGGTGGATTAAATAGTGCTAATACACAAAAACTGGCAAATATTTGCCGGCAAAATGGCTGCCGGACTGAACATGTCGAATCAGTAGATGAAATAGATATTCGTTGGTTTGATAATGTAGAAAATGTGGGAATAACAGCAGGTGCATCTACACCTGACTGGATTATTAGGGAGGTTATTTTTAAAATGGAAGAATTGACAATGGAACAGGGATTGGAAAGCTATGGTGTTGTAGGTGATATTGGAAGACATGATATCGTGACAGGTACTGTAGTAAAAATAGATAATGACGAAGTTTTGGTTGACATTGGCGGCAAATCTGAAGGGATTATTCCAATTCGTGAACTGAGCTTTACAAAAAATGTAAACCCGGAAGAAATTGTAAAAGTAGGCGATGAAATTCGCGTTATGGTAATCAAAGAAGAAAACAATGAAGGCAATGTTCTGCTGTCCAAAAAAAGAGTGGATCAGGTAGAAGCTGTTGAAAAACTGGAAGCACTGTATAATGAAGGTGCTGTTATTGAAGCGCCTGTTGTTGATGTTGTAAAAGGCGGCGTTATCGTTGATATCGGTACAAGAGGTTTTGTGCCGGCTTCCAGACTGGACATCAAATACATTGAAGACATTAAATCCTTTGTGGGACAAACTCTGAAATTCAAAATTATCAAATTTGAACCAGAAGCAAGAAAAATTGTTCTGTCCCGTCGTGAAATTCTGGAAGAAGAAGAAAAAGCACGCAAAGAACAGGTATGGGCTTCTATCGAAGAAGGACAGACCAGAAAAGGTACTGTCAGAAGACTGGCTGCATTTGGTGCGTTTGTTGACTTGGGCGGCGTAGATGGTCTGCTGCATGTATCCGAAATGGGTTGGGGCCGTGTAAAAAATCCTGGTGATGTTGTAAAAGTAGGCCAGGAAATCGAAGTGTATATTCTGGCTATTGATCAGGAAAAAGGAAAAATTTCTTTGGGCTTAAAACAGCTGATTGCAAATCCATGGGATACTGCTGCTGAAAAATATGCAGTGGGCAATGAAGTATCCGGTAAAGTTGTACGGATTGTACCATTTGGCGCATTTGTAATGTTGGAAGATGGTGTAGATGGTCTGGTACACATTTCTCAGATTTCCTGGGACCGTGTAGAAAAAGTAGAAGATGCATTGCAGATTGGTCAGGAAATTTCTGCAAAAGTATTAGAACTGGATGTTGAAAATAAAAAAATCAGCCTGAGCATCAAACAAATGACTGAAAAACCTGCAAAAGAAGCTCCGGCAGCAGTTGCTGAGGAAGCAGCTGAAGAACAGGAAGAAGAAGTTCCTGTTGTACAGGAAGAAATGGGCTCCACCATTGGAGATGTATTCAATAACTAATTACAGTTGAAGCTGCTGTATCGAATAACGCTATCTATCTGTTAGGTAGCGTTATTCTTTTAGGTAAATAAGTTTTTGCAGTAGCTTTGTGTATGGATTGGGTCTATTTTGTGCAGAATGGCGATAAGCACGTTATAAACCATATCTGAGGAGGGATTGTATGGCTGCGCCGGCAAATGTTTTATTGGTGGATGATTATGAAGTCAATCTGGAATTGTTGGAAGCATACTTGGAACTTAGCGATATTCCGGTAACGATTTACAAAGCCTATAATGGTGCGCAGGCATACGCATATATTGAGCAGAAAAATCTGGATTTGATTCTGTTGGATGTGATGCTGCCCGATGTGTCCGGTTATGATATTTGCCGACATTTAAAAGGATTTCGGATGTACCAGAATATTCCTGTGATTATGATTACTGCGCTGAATGACAAAGAAAGCATGCTGGAAGGGCTAAAGGCCGGCGCTGATGAGTTTCTCACCAAACCGGTGGATCGTCATGAATTGATATTGCGGGTAAGAAATCTGTTAAAAATGAAAACCATTGCCAATGATTTGGACTACCGTTACAGTCAACTGCATAAGGAACTGGTAATTGCTACCGAACTGCAGAAAAGTTTTTTACCGCAGGTTGTTCCGCAGTATGATAAGCTGGATATTGAGGTATTATATAAACCCAGCAGTTTTATCGGCGGTGATTTTTACGATTTTTTTGAGATAGACAAAACCCATTTGGGCATTATTATTTGCGATGTAAAAGGACATGGCGTTGCTTCCGCCATGATTACCGCTACAATCAAGTTTCAACTATATCATTTGCGAAATAAATATTTATATCCGGCACAGCTGTTGGAGCAGCTGAATTACAGTTTGGAGCAATTTTTCAGCCATACGGCCAATGATTTTTTTGTGACTGCCTGTTATGGTGTTCTGAATCTGGAGGATGACACATTCTGCTATAGCAATGCGGGACACAGTTATCCTTGTCATTGTAAAAAAGATGACATTGCTTTGCTGGAAAACCAACAGGGATTGCCTTTGGGGATTATGGCAGATACAATCTATGATGAACAGAGCGTCATACTGCAGGATGGTGAAGAACTGTTTTTGTATACCGATGGGATTTTTGAGCTTGCTTTGCGGCAGAAGCCTCAAAAGAGCTGCAGCAGTTTAAGTGACTTTTTTGAGGGTGAAACAGAACCGATAACCTTGGCTCATATTAATGCACTGAAACAGGAAATACGACAGCATACCTGGAAAAATCAGATTGCGGATGACATTAATTATATTGCAATTACATATCATAAATAGGGAGGCGCTAACATGTGTCAGGTTCAATTAGAGAAAGTTGATAATTATATTCTCGCTACATTAAGCGGTGAGTTAATCTTAGGCTGTACGCGGGAAATCAAGGAGAAGGTTAAGGAGTACGCAGATACGCACCGTAATTATCATCTTGTTGTAGATCTTTCCGGGGTTACTTTTATTGATTCTTCTGGATTGGGGATTTTAATTGCCTGGTTTAAGATGGCCAATCAGCAGCAGGGCAAAGTAGCATTTTGTAATCTTACAGCGCAGGTAAGAAAAATTATCGGATTTGCCAAGCTGGATAAAATTTTTACGATTACAGATACATTAGAGGAAGCCATTGCCGGTGTAAAATAAAAGAAGTTTTATTGGTTTGTCATCAAGTCAATAACATATAAAAAGGTTCAACAATCAGGCAGAAGATTGGATGCAGGATGCTCCATCTTCTGCCTGATTGTTACAATGGTATACTTTTACGCTATTTATAATAGCCTTTCTGATAAATCATCAAGAGGGCAATATCTTTGCAGAAAGTCCACCTCTGGATGGACTGTGGCAAGGGTATTTTATGGAGCTGGACGGAGTCCAATGCGACAAAAATACGCGCAGCTACTGTCCAGAGCAGCGTGTGGACGCTGCAACAGATATTGTCCGATGAACTTATCAATGCTTAAAAAACTGCCGGTATTAACTATTGGACGGTTCTTTATCTTTTAGTAAATCTTTGTAATAAGAATTAATATTATAAAGCACTGCGCAGGGGTTATGACCGGTAACTCTGTCTTTGGCTACCAGCGTTGTAACCAGTGCGTCGGAATATTTATAAAACAAGCTGTCGTGTCCGACACAGAGACCAATGGCAATGTTCAGGTCGGTGTGCTCTGCATTTAGCATTTTAGCTTGCAAAATAGGATTGCACATATTTTTTCCGCTGTTTTCACATTTGGCTTCAATGCCAATTTGTACTTTTGGCACAGCGCCGGCTTTGCAGCAAATACCGAATACCTCAAATCCGTTTTTACGCAGAATCTTTGTAAATACTTTTGCTTCTTCTAATAACCCCATACAGGTGGCAATTCCAATTTTTTTTGCGCCAATTCGTTTGGCAAATTCCACAGTTTCTTCTACACGGGTCATCTTGCCGTAAAACTCAGATTCTACATTGGCAGCATTGACCATGATGCGGCGGTTTTCTTCTTCGTCATAACAATCTAAAGCACCTTGCAGCAGTTCTGGTTCCATATTTTTTGTGAGACAAAATTCTGGATATTTTTCACTTTCACCAGTTTTACAAGCTTTGGCAGCGCAATCAATGCAGGATAATTTTTTTGATTGGTTGGTCATAGAGATCACTCTTTTCTAAATGTAATGTTTGCTATTTTTAGTATAGCACTGCTTCCTTTTCATGTCGACGCTCCCTGCGCACCATAAACCCCCTGTTTTTTATG
>USPE01000126.1 GCA_900556545.1 uncultured Peptococcaceae bacterium
TATGTTGATGCAGGAAATGAAAACAGCTGGTGTAGAAAAAGCAATCGTTCCATTTAATAATCGTGGTAAAGGAATGAGCAATGACGATTTTGTGAAATTAGACCAGGCATACCCAGATACTTTTGTTGGTTTTGCAGCTACGAATCCGATGCATGGTGTAGAAGCAACATTGGAAATTATTGATAAATATGTTTTGCATGGTCCATTCAGAGGCATTAACTTTGAACCGGGTTTAGAAGGTGTTACTTGGAGATTAGATAACGAAGATTTGTTCCCGATCTATGAATTGTGCGAGAAAGAAAATATTCCTATGTATATGACATGGGGTGGTTTAGTTGCCACGCCAAATGCTTATGAACCAGAATATGTGGACCATGTAGCAAGAAAGTTCCCAAATTTGAAAATGATGCTGGCTCATGCAGGTTTCCCTCGTAATAAGAGAACTTGTGTTGTATGCATGAATCATCCAAATGTTTATTTGAATGTTGACTTATATGTTGTAAATTGCTTTGGTGCTGAAGACTATATTACAGCAGCGAACTGTAGATTAAAAAACCAGATTTGCTTTGGTTCTGCATATCCGTATTCTGACATTAATAAGATGGTTGAATATTATGTAAATTGTGGCTTTAAAGAAAGCGTTTTGGAAAATGTTATGTACAATAACACTGCTCGTTTTGTAGAATAAGTAGATAAAAGAATGGCGAACGGTTTTTTTAAATATCATAAAATCGTTCGCTGTTTTTATACATAACATTAACTAGTAAATAAAAGGAGTATTTTAAAATGGATTTATTAAAAGATAAAGTAGCAGTAATTACAGGGGCTTGTGGCACATTAGGTGGCGCGTTCACGAAAGCGTATGTTCAGGAAGGTGCAAAAGTGATAATGACAGACAGACAAGCGCCAAGTCCAGAATTAGAACAGGAATTAAAAGAAATGGGTGCGGATTATATTTTTGTGCCATGTGATATCACAAACAGTGAAGAGGTAAAAAATGTATTTGAAAAAGCAGTTGAAAAATATGGTACGGTTGATATTTTAATCAACAACGCAGGTAAATTATCCTGTGATCCATTGAGCAATTCTCGCAGAAAAGATTATATTGAATTGGTAACAAAACCAGTTGAAAAACACGCATTAGATGTTACCCCGCATATTACCGATGAGGAATGGAAGAGTTTCTTTGAAGTGAATGTTCATGGAACATTTTACTGTACTCGTGAAGCATTAAAAATTATGGAACAACATCATTTCGGTCGAATTATTAATATTGCATCGACAGCAGGTATGTGTGGGCAGTCTCCTTTCGCACCACATTATGCGACAAGTAAAGCAGCTGTGATCGGATTTACCAAAACGGTAGCAATGGAAGCTGCCGGTGATAATATTTGTGTGAATGCAATTGCCTGCGGTGGGATTGCAGCACCAGCACAAATGGCTACTTTAGAATCCATGGGGGAACAAGGTAGAAGAGAGTTCTTTCAGATGATTCCGTTGGGAAGATTGGGTACACCGGAAGAATATGCGTCCTTAGCTGTTTGGTTGGCGTCGGATGGTGGCAGTTATATGGTTGGACAAATTATTAGTCCAAATGGTGGCTGGGTAATCTAAACTTAAAATAATAACAGAAAGAGTGATAATATGAAGTTATTTGAAAAAGGTCAGATTGGTAAGCTTACTGTAAAAAACCGTGTAGTATTAGCACCAATGGGTGCTCCCGCTGACAGTGACGGTGGCTTTTCTGAAAGTACAATCAATTTCTTAGAAGAGCGGGCAAAAGGTGGCGTAGGTTTAATTATTACAGGAGGTACTGCAGTTAGTGATGAATTTGAAGCTCGTCAGGGTACCATGCATAATCAGTTTAGTCATAATGCTCGTTTAGGCAGATTGGCCGATAAAGTACATGCCTATGGCGCAAAACTGTGCTTACAGTTATCTCCTGGCGTTGGCCGATTGAATTTTATTGATGAAGTAACACCACCATATTCTGCTAGCGCAGTACCAAGTGCGTCTTATCCAGATTTAATTTGTAAGCCACTGTCTGTGGAACAGATTAAACGGTTGGTAAAAGCAATGGGTAGTTCTGCGCTATTGGCAAAAAGAGCTGGCGTAGATATGATTGAAATTCATGCATACGGTGGATATTTAATTGATCAGTTTTTGTCTTCCCATTGGAATAAACGAGAAGATGAGTATGGCGGTAGCCTGGAAAAAAGAATGCGCTTCCTGATGGAAATCATTGAGGAAATCAGAAAAACCTGCGGAAAAGATTTCCCATTAGCTGTTAAATATACGGTAGACAGCCTGACTCCTGGTGAACGCTCTTTGGATGAAGGCTTAGAGATGACTAGAATTTTGGACAATGCAGCAGTTGATTTACTGCATGTTTCCCGTGGTAGTTATGCTTGTAGATATAGAATGGTAGGTAGTGTATATCAGCCAGCAGGTTTTGACTTAGAAATCTTAGAAACTGTTAAAGCAAATGTAAAAAATCTTCCTGTAATGGTTCATGGTAAATTGAATCATCCAGATATGGCAGAAAAAACAGTGGCAGATGGTTTGGCCGATTATATCGCAATTGGCCGTGGTTGGTTAGCAGAACCAGAATGGGCGAATAAAGTGAAAAATCATCAGTGGGATGATATTCAACCATGTATTGGATGTGGGGAATGTCATTACAATACCCATAGCGGAAAAATTTTGACCTGTGCGGTTAATCCACGAACAGGCTTTGAAAGAGATTATGTAGTAACTTCAGCAGATCGCGATTTGAAAGTATTGGTAATCGGTGCAGGCCCAGGTGGGATGAAAGCAGCAGTTACAGCAGCACAGAGAGGTTTTAAAGTAGCATTGTGGGAAAAGAACACCTATATGGGTGGTTTGCTTAGTGCAGCAGGAGCTCCAGTGTTGAAGAGTGACATCGCAAATTATGTAAAATATATGGAAAGACAAGTGAGAAAAGCAGATATTGATTTACGTCTTGGAAAAGAAGCCAACGTCGAAGATGTGAAAAAATACAATCCTGATTTTGTAGTAGTAGCGACAGGTGCAAATGCAATCGTAATTCGAGTACCGGGTTATGATAAACCTCTTGTTACTGGTGCAGAAAAAGTATTGCTGGGGGAAGAAAAAGTAGGGCAGAATGTAGTAATTATTGGTGGCGGTTTAGTTGGATGTGAAACAGCAGTTGAACTGTCCATGCAGGGTAAAAATGTAACAATCGTAGAAATGTTAGATAATATCCTGAAAGTATCTGCTCATTTTGTAGCGAACGATCAGAACCTGCGTACACTTGTTGCGAACGAAAATATTACACTGGAAACAAGCGCAAAATTGACAGAAATTTTAGACGATGGTGTTTGCGTAGAGAAAGATGGAGAAAAGAAAATTATTTCTTGCGACAGTGTAGTTTTTGCAGTGGGCTATCGCTCTAATCATACATTGGCAGAAGAAATTGAGCAGGCTGGATTTGAAGTGGTTAACATTGGGGACAATGTGAAACCAGGAAAAGTTTTTGATGCCGTTCATCAAGGCTTTCATGTAATTAGAACATTGTAACAAGTTAAATATAGTGTTTAGATACAAAATGGAACTGTTGCATTAGTGTTATTTCGATTGAAATATAGTAAAGTGGAGAAAACTTTTATGCCAAAACGATGTATTTATTGAAATTTCTCGATTCGTTACGTTGTGATCGAGATGAAAAAGTTTTAATGCGACAGTTCCATTTTTTAAGTATTCGTATGTTAAAATGTTTTGTTAACATGATATGAAAGCTTCATAAAATCGCAAAAGTATCGTAAAAAAAACTTACTGAGTGGGGATAATTGCCTATTCTTATAAGCTAAGTACCCAAACTGACAAGAATCTTTCTCGCTAATTGGAATTGCTTTTAATGAAGGAGCAGTACTTTTAGTGGCAATAATTGAATTTGGAAAATAGTTTACCCCTACTCCTAACCCAGATAGTAGCATTTCATCATAAATAGCTTTGTTATTACAAGGAATAATTTGTACGTTAGGATTAAATTTACATAATAATTCAGAAAAAAATGTATTGTTTTGTTGTTCTTGAAGGAGCAAAATAGGATAACTTAATAATTTTTTCATTGAAATAGATTCTTGTAAAGCATCTGGCAGATTGGTATGTAACTGACAATATAAATATGAAGTAAAAAAAGGATAAAAAGTTAATGATGTATTGATCGATGTGTCAATTGATGAGTTTTGTTCGCCCCATTTTTTATTGTAAAATGTTTTTTGAGTTAGAGCAAATTCTTTTGGTGCATCTAACATTGTTTGAAAAGCAGATTCACTGCGAATAATAGTAGGGTTTAACTGGATAGCAGGATAATTCTTTTTTAGATTAACAATAATTTGCGGCATAACAAGTTCGGATACCCAAAGGCAGGAATAAAAAGAAAGTTCACCGGAAAAATTAGATGTGGTTTCCTGTTGCTGTGTTTTTTGCAAAGAATGAATCAAATTGAAAAATGTTTGTGCGCCATCAACGATTTTATTGCCTTCTTCAGTGAGCCAACTACCGCGATGGGCCCGTTCTAAAAGTTGGATGCCTAATTCGTTTTCAAGGGATTTGATGGATAAGCTTAAGGCGGAACGTGTAAGATGCAAGCGTTCACTAGCTTCTGAGATAGAATGTGTTTTACTGATTTCGATTAAATATTCGAGTTGTTCAGTACGCATATGTTTTCCTCCATAATTTAGTATGAATACAACGAACTGTTAAAATACGATTCATAATATGAAACCCATTATAATATATCTTGATGCATATATCAATGCAAAAATATAGTGAAAAATCAACTCATTTTATGGTATAGAATGCGGTACATAAATGGAACTATAATGTATTTATAAAAATATGGAGGAAATACATTATGGACAAATTCATTATAGTTCCCAAAGAAGAAAAAGCTGTTACCATGACGATTCGGATAGACAAAACTCTGCAGGAGCAGTATAACGAGCTTTCGGCTAAGACCAATCGCTCACGAAATGAGTTGATCAATTTGGCATTGCAGTATGCGCTTAATAACATGGAAATTAAAGAAGAATAATAAAGTTTAATAATCATCGCCCAAGATATCCTGCAAGGTGAGCAGCTTATTGGTTTGCAAGTCGATATTATAGTAATGGTCCTCTGCCGAGGCCGCATTCCAGCTGTCTGTGGAAGTGACCACAAAAGACAAATACTGCTCACTTTGATTGAAAATCTGATAATCTATGGTGGTTTGCAGATTATGGGTTTTCCATTCAGCTTCCGTGCCGCCGGTGGCAATAAATGCGTCATGGTAGAAAACAATGCTTAAATACATAAAACCCCCTTTCGACAGCATTCATTTGTCATCGAGAGGGGGATTTGTTTTTTTGTTGCTTTTATGCAATGGTGCAGTTACAGTATTATAATTTATTTATCCTTCGTATGGGGCTACGCCTTGGAATACACGGCTGTCAGCAGTGATGGTAAATTCAATGGATTGCTGAGCAGATGGGTCATAGTTGGCGCCCGGTTTCTGCGGTGCTTGGTCTGGCTTGGCGCCATCGGCTGGCTGTTCCGGAGCATTATCCGGTTTGGCTCCGTCTGCTGGCGGTTCTGGTGCATCTTCAGGTTTTACGCCGTCAGCAGGGGCTTCTGGAGCAGCTTCTGCATCAGCGGCATCTGTTCCAGAAGCGGATGGGTTATCTGTCGCTTCTTGCTGTGCAGGCGGTTCAGGGCGCTGTGTGTCGGATGCTTGTTCTTCGCCGGCTTCTTTTGGTGGTTGACCGCTAGGCTGACCGCCCGGTGTCATGGCGGTCCCGTCAGA
>USPE01000127.1 GCA_900556545.1 uncultured Peptococcaceae bacterium
TGGGAAACCAGAATAAATCCTTTCTTACTGTTTAAATATTGGCTGACAATACGTCGACCTTCCTGATCCAAATGATTGGTAGGCTCATCAATCAGCAAAAAATGGTTTTCTCTCAAAAACAAAGCTGCTAATAATACCTTGGTTTGCTGTCCGCTGGATAAGGTATCAAAGGGATGATAAAATACATCTTCGTCAATTGCCAACAAAGAGAGTTCTTTGCGAATTTGCCATTGCTCTGCTTGTGGTGCCAGTTCCTCCAATAAATCCAGCACCAGCCAGTCTGGATGTTCTACTGAAAATGGGAAGTAATCAAATTGTACAGAGGCGGAAATTGTACCGCTGTAGGTATATTCACCGGCTAGTAGTTTGAGAAATGTGGTCTTTCCTCGGCCGTTGCGGCCAGTAAAGCCCAGCTTCCAGTTGGTGTCCAGTTGTAATGAAATCTGTTCGAATACTGGGGTGTAGCTGTTTTCATGGGTAAAGGATAGTTTGTTTATTTTAATCTGCGACATAAGGCATTCCTCCTTGTAATAGGTCTTTTGCCAGCGTTTGTATATATTGACACAAAAATCAGCCGACAAAAATAGCCGCAGGAAAGAAAATTCCTACGGCTTACAGACAATCATACAAAAACAGAAAATGATATAAAACAATCATCTTTCTGTCTTTCCTATTTCAAGTCAGAAAATCGAAAGAATCCGTAGCTTTCCTGCAAAACAACAGCAAACAAAGACTTCAAAAAGTCTTGTAAATGTACAAAATGCTGTTTTTATCTGCAAGAAATCTTACTTCATCTTCCCACCTCAAATCATAAATTCTTCAACCAAACCTTATAAAAGGCTTTGTTAAGCTATTTGTTATTTTACTATACTGGTATCAATAAGTCAAGAACAGATTCTCGATTTATTTTAACGGAACAAACGGGTTTTATCAGGTGTTATTTTAAACCGGAAAAACCAGTTTGACGCAATGCTTCATACAAAATAATGGCAGCGGAATTAGATAAATTTAAAGAGCGGGCTGCTTCGTTATCCAGCATGGGAATTTTAATTCGGGTATCAGCATATTGTTCATGTATAAATGCCGGAAGCCCTGCGGTTTCTTTGCCAAACACCAGAAAATCACCATCCTGAAAGGTTACTTCATTATAATGTTTTTCTGCTTTTGTAGTAGCTAAAAATAACCGTTTGTTACCGTGCTGTGTCAGAAATTCATCTAAATTTTCATAAATATGCAGATCTAGTAGATGCCAATAATCCAAACCGGCCCGTTTAAGATGCTTATCATCAATGGAAAACCCCAATGGCTTGATCAAATGCAGCGCGCAGCCGGTAATGGCGCAGGTGCGGGAAATATTACCGGTATTAGAGGGGATTTCCGGTTCAACTAATACAATGTGAAACATAACTTATCAGAAACCTCTTTTCCATTTAAAAAATTGTGAAATAGATAATCATAAATTTTTTCTTATCTTAGCAGTATAACGGTTCTATGAAACAGCGTCAATAGAAAAAAATCTGGTGAAAAAGAGGATTTTTTTGTTTTGTGTCATATACAACATAATGAGACGTGGCAATATGGTAAAAAATTGTCAATCGGTTGGAAATGGAGGGAAACAGCGTGGAACATCATAACTGGGGAATTGGGATGCGGACATTAAAAACTGCTTTGGCAATTTGGCTGGCATTTTGGATTTGTGATTTGCTG
Source organism: uncultured Peptococcaceae bacterium (assembly GCA_900556545.1). Classification (GTDB taxonomy): domain Bacteria; phylum Bacillota; class Peptococcia; order Peptococcales; family Peptococcaceae; genus UBA7185. The sequence continues at coordinate 1,708 of USPE01000127.1, forward strand.
CAATTTCCAAACAGTGCGTTAGCCGCAATCACTGCCATTGTAGCGATACAGCCTTCTCTGAAAGGATCTTTGACTACTATAAAAAATCAAGTGATTGCCACAACATTTGGTTGTTTCCTGGCAGTTGTTGTGGCCTATTACTTTCAGGGCAGCTACACAGCCATTGCCTTCAGTGCAATTTTGGCGATTGCTTTGTGTGTGCGGCTGCATTTAAAAGATAGCATTGTCTTATTGCTGGTTACTATTATTTTAATTGGGCAGACGCCTTTGGATAATTTCCAGCAGGCCATTGTACAACGGATTAGTATGATTCTGATTGGCTTGGGCATTGGGTTTTGTTTAAACCTTTTGATTCGGCCTCAACATCGGCATCGGTTGCTGGAGCATATTGACGAACTGCGCACAGAGTTTGAGCAGCTATATCGAATTTGTGCCGAAGATTTGCGCAGGCAGGAACATTTGGATAAAGAAGAAATGCAGCAAACCATCGTTAAATTACGGGATCAGATTCAAGAAACCAGAAATATTTATAAATTGTCCATTGATAGTCAAGTAGGCTATGATGAGAAAAATAACAGAGATGAACTTTATCTGGCACGGAGAATCATCAATGCGTTGGCTTCCAATCTAGAACGATTAGTAGAAATACACCGCAGTATTGTATTAGCTCCGCAGTTGGAAAACAGTCAGGAGATTCGACAGTTGGTTTACCAGTATTTAATGGAAATTTTATATAATCATCAGCGTGTGTATGAATATTTACTGTTTGATAAACCTTTCCCGGAAGATATGATGAAAGCTTTTGATTGCAAAGAAATACAACTAGAGCAAGCTATGCTCTCCATGCTGAAAGAAATGGATGATTTATTGCCGCTGCATTACTGGAATATGATGGTGGAAGCGGAGCGTATCATGTTTAAAACATGGAATTTGAGTTGTATCAAGCGGGAAATTCATGGTGAGAAAATAGAGTTTGATGAGATAGAGGACTTATACAGGCTACAATAAAACTATAAAAATATGGTATATTTTAAAAGGACGGACATATCCTGTACCGAGGTGAGCATGATGATATCATTTATCCTATTACTGGCAGGACTGGCCGTCTTTTTGATTATTGCACTGAAACTACGGGTGCGCAGTAATTTATATCGGCAGGAGCAAACCATCAGCAGTCCTTTGGCTGAGGCTATGCGTCAGCTGGTAGGAATCGCTGGCGGCATTTATTTATCATTAGTTATGTTGGTGAGCTTTTTAGGTATTGATGCGCCAGCTGCGATTCCTGTTTTGGATATGCTGTTGGATCCTTTGGCCGTATTATCTATTCTTCTGGCCTGTTTGCAGCCCTTTGGCATTCTCTTTTTACGGCGTATTTTTTCGGGAGGAGGGAAATAGTTTATGGAATACGGAACCATTCGACTCAGCGATTTGGCAGGAAAAAATATTGTAAACATTTTTGATGGTGTGCGGTTGGGTGTGATTTATGAGCCTAATCTGTCTTTTGACCCGGAAACAGGACGCATTGAGCATTTATTTTTAGGCGGAAGAAATGGTTTTACAGGTATGTGGTCTGAAAAAAACAGTTTGCAGATTCCCTGGCAGGCCGTACACAAAATCGGTCAGGAAGTGGTAATTGTGGATTTGGGGCAGAGCCCGATGCGTTATAAACGAAATTTGTTTTAAACTCTTTATCATCTTTTGTGAATTTTTAATTGCAGTCTGACCAATAATTGTATTATAATGATTCATAATACATTTTTAGGGGGAACGATTGTGAGTGTAACAAGTACATCCAACTTTATTCAGGCAATTATTGATGAAGATATTGCCAATGGGGCAAAAGATATATATACCAGATTTCCGCCGGAGCCTAATGGGTATCTGCATGTGGGGCATGCTAAATCTATCTGCTTAAACTTTGGTTTGGCAGAACGCAATCATGGTCGCTGCAATTTGCGTTTTGATGACACCAATCCGGTGAAAGAAGATACCGAGTATGTAGATTCTATTAAACAGGATGTGGAATGGTTGGGATTCCATTGGACTGGCGATATTCATTATGCTTCTGATTATTTTCAGACTTTTTATGCCTGTGCAGTACAATTGATTAAAGAGGGAAAGGCGTTTGTTTGTGATTTGACCGCGGAAGAAATGCGGGAATATCGTGGAACTTTAACAGAACCGGGTAAGAATAGTCCTTATCGTGACAGAACAGTGGAAGAAAACCTGGCTTTGTTTGAAGGGATGAAAAATGGCCAATTTGCAGATGGTGCAAAGGTGTTGCGGGCTAAAATTGACATGGCATCTCCCAATATTAATATGCGCGATCCTATCATTTATCGGATTGCCAAAGCAAATCATCATCGTACAGGGGATGCTTGGTGTATTTATCCAATGTATGACTTTGCCCATCCAATTTCTGATGCCATTGAAGGGATTACCCATTCAGTCTGCACATTAGAATTTGAAGATCACCGACCGTTGTATGACTGGGTATTGGACAATTTGATGGAGTTCGCCCAATTTCCGTCACGGCCTCATCAGTATGAATTTGCACGATTGGAATTAAATAATACCATTACCAGTAAACGAAAATTAAAACGGCTGGTGGATGACGGTATTGTGGATGGTTGGGATGATCCGCGGATGCCGACCATTTCTGGAATGCGCCGTCGGGGATATACGCCACAGGCAATTCGTAATTTCTGTGATATGATTGGTGTGTCAAAAAGTAATAGCCGTGTAGAGTTTGCCATGCTGGAGTATTGTCTGCGGGAGGATTTAAACCAAAACGCACCTCGTGCCATGGTTGTTTTGGATCCATTAAAAATCACCATTACCAATTATCCGGAAGGACAATTAGAATATTTAACTGGTGAAGTAAATCCAAATAAACCAGAGATGGGTACTTATCAAATTCCCTTTGGTAGAGAGCTTTATATTGAACGGGAAGACTTTAAGGAAGAAGCCAATAATAAATTTTTCCGGTTAAAGCCAGGGAAAGAGGTGCGATTAAAACACGCGTATATCATCCAATGTGATGAAGTGGTAAAAGATGAAGCTGGCAATGTGATTGAGTTGAAATGTAGTTATGATCCTACTACGAAGAGCGGTATGGAAAACGCCAATCGCAAAGTAAAAGGAACATTGCATTGGGTAGAGGCTTCTACTGCAATTGATACAGAGGTTCATTTATTAGATTTCCTGTTGCAGCCGGAACAGGGCGAAGGCGACTTTATGGAATATTTAAATCCCGACTCTTTGGTAGTAAAATCTGGTTGTAAAGCGACAGCTAATATGAAAGATGCTAAAGCCGGAGATACATTCCAGTTTTTGCGTACCGGTTATTTCTGTGTAGATAGTAAATATTCTACACCAGAACATCTGGTGTTTAATCAGACTGTGTCCTTAAAAGACAGCTATAAACCAGAGCAGCAGTCATAAAATAGGGTGTTTTCCTATTTGTTAAAATTGAAGTGTGTTGAAATCTGCGTTGTCGAACTTGGTTATTTTATGCAGGTTCCAATATCATGAGGAAATTTATGTATAAAGTCTGCACAAAAGAAACGGTGTAATAAAAAATAGATTTTTAGAAAGCGGTGTGGTCTATTAGAGACTATGCTGCTTTCTTGTTTTGCTATAAATTTTTTCGGGTATTTTGAAACAATTAGAATCAATAAAGAGGAAAGATGAGTTATTTTCATGGGTTTGTTATGTGAAAATATTGCGCTTTTCTTGCTTTATAAGATTAAAAATATTATAATAAACAGATACGACTGAAAAATTTTTACAGGCTTATTAGATTTCCTGTGATGTCAAAAGGGAGAATATTATGAAAGTAACATTGGAAGCAATCAAACAACGACCAATGCCGCAGCATATTGCAATCATTATGGATGGCAACGGACGATGGGCCAAGGGGAAAGGTATGCCAAGACTGGCTGGACATCGTGTTGGCGTTCAGGCTTTGAAAAGTATTATTATCGCAATCGACGAACTAGGGATTCAGTACCTAACCGTATATGCTTTCTCCACGGAAAACTGGAAACGGCCCATTGATGAAGTAAATGGACTGATGGAACTGATGGTAGAGTTTATTGATAAAGAAATTGATT
>USPE01000128.1 GCA_900556545.1 uncultured Peptococcaceae bacterium
ATGAACAGGTGCGCAGACTGTCTTAGGTGAGGTGGACGCCAGTCCATACCGAACCGGACAGGCCAGCACATGTCCATATTGGGCAGGAGCGGCAATACAGCTGGCGAGTGTTACGCTGCAATAGCAATAAAATTCCCTCATCCCAATGGTTCCGGTTCCAATTCACAACCGCCTTCCTCATCCTACACCAACCCCAATAACACTGATACCCAATTTCTTGTACCAAAAAGAAATAATATCCAATTTGCAAGAATTTCTTTCAATGCAGTGGGATTCAATGCTATAATGAGTACATATATCGTGAAATTTAGGGAGGTTTGTCTATGAAGAAAATTGCAGCAGCCATGCTTTCTTTGGGATTGCTGGCAGGCAGCTGTTCCATGGCATTGGCGGCAGAGCCGGAGGTGTCCTATAACGGACAACCGCTAACACTGCATCAGCCCGCTGTCATTCAGGAGGGGCGCACGTTGCTGGCACTGCGGGATATGGCAGAACAGATGGATGTGGATGTGCAATGGGATGCTTCTGCACGGCTGGCAACGATTCAATACAAAGAAAAAACCATCACATTACAGCCCGATTTGCAGCGTGTGTTTATTAACAATGAACAGCAGCAGATTGATGTAGGGCCGCAAATTATAGAAGATCGCATTTATCTGCCGGTGCGTTACTTATTTGAATTGCTGGATGCCGATGTCTATTTCCGCAGCTATGATGATGGCAAAACGGTGATATCGGTTAACTCCAAGGATTCTTATATCAATTACGTCAGCACAACAGGCCGTCTGACCAAAGCAGTGCGCAATACAGACAGTGCCAGCACCGCCAATCCTACCATTATGACCCATGACGGCAATATTTTGGAGATTGTATCTGATGCAGGCGACATTCATTTATATCGCACTACCCAACGGTTAAATCGTACAGAAATGCAGACTGTTGAACCGGTATTCCATAATCAGGTGACAGATATTATAGCGCAGGATGGGCAGTATTATGCGGTGCTGGATACGAAACAGGCCGCCCATTATGTGGGCAACGGTTATCAACCGGAAGGTTCAGCCATTTTAAAAGATATTCATACACCGCAGGGTGTGTTCCGTTTTTATGAAAGTCAGGCATCTTTGGATACTTTAGCGCTAGAAAGCAATGATGGCTTTGGTACACACACCGTTAAAGGATATCTGCTGGATATTGCAGGCAGTGATAAAATAATCAAAGACACCAGTTATGCCTTCAACAATCAAAAAGGATACGGATTTTTGACTGATGGCCAATTGCTGTTGATAGCCAATCGGTCAGGAGAAGGGTTTCAGGTGTTGTCCTGCAATACCATCAGCGATACGATGCAAGACGGCAAATTGTTTACCAACAATGGTGAGTTTTACGCCATCGGTTCGGATACTGCCGAAAACGGCAAGCAGGAAATTTTTGTGACATCCTACACCAGCTCCGGTATGAAGGCCAATTCTTATGTGCCGGTCAGCCATTCCTCCGATACAGAAACCTATCGTTATCTGGATATTGCGGATGCTGTGCAGATTGGTGATAAAGCCTATTTGCTGCTACGCACCAACAATAACCGCTATCTGGCCTGTTACGATTTGACGCAGCACACCTTTACTGCCGAAAAGCTGAGTCAGCCTTATCAGAAATTTGTGCAGGCAAAGGGCAGCTGGCAATTATATGATTGTGATGATGAATATTATTACTTTTTACAAGTACAATGATAAAAACTGTAACCACATATTTGAATTGCACAAAGGGAGGTTGTTTCTATGAAAGCATTAAAAACACTGGCTGCAACAGCAGCGATAGGTGCCTTGCTGGCCACCCCGGCTATGGCCGATGTATCCACCAGCATCTACTATAACGGTGAACTGTTAAATACTACTCAGCCTGTAGTGAATGTAGATGGGCGGGTGTTGTTGGCGTTCCGTGATTTGTTTGAAAATTTAGAGGGTGATGTTACCTGGAGCGATGAGTTCCGCATGGCATCGGTTACACATGGTAAAAATACCATCAATCTGTTTCCTGACACCGGCGCTGTGCAGATTAACGGTGTGCCGCAGTCATTGGCTGTAGGACCGCAGATTATCAATGACAGAGTGTATCTGCCATTGCGCTTTGTTGCCCAATCTTTAGGCGGCACTGTGGATTACAGCAAAGGCAAAGGAGATACTGGAATCATCCGCATCAATACCATTGATTCGGTAGAAAATTTTGCCCAAAAAGAAGGCAATGTAACCAAAATTCTGCGCACTACCGGCGCACCAACCAACACCATTCAGGTTACTGAGGAAAACAAATCTGCTTATCAGGCATGGAAAAACAACAACAGCAGTTACTTTATGGATGACCATGGCAACTTGATAGAGGTGCAAAGCTATGATCAGAAAATTCAGGTTAACGTGATTGATCTGAACAATGCAAAAGTGGACAGCAAAACCTATGATACCAATATCCTGTTCCCTGCTTTGACCAGCATTAGCAGAGATGGGCAGACTTATACCATCGGTATCAACGAAAAAGCATCCACTCGATATGCCGGAGTAGGCACGCCGGATGGCAGCAATTATGATGAAGTGCTGGAAACCGAACAGGGCGATCTCTCTTTGTATCAGGGCAGCAGCAACACCACTGTGTTCCGTTTTGATGCGTCAACAGATACCGGCACAGTCACCAGTGACAGAGAAACCGGCAAAGTGCTGGATTTGAGCCAGCGGCTGGCAGATGCTGATAAAAATTCCTATGCTGTGGCAGCTAACGGCAATTATGGATTTTTGATGGACGGTCATTTGTTGATTATTGATTCCCAGAATGAAATCAAAGAAGATATTGTGCTGACCCGTTCTGCTGAGGACAGCCGGATTTTTGCCATGGGCAATGAATTTGTTGTTATTGCGGTGGAAGGCGATTTGCGGTATCCGGAAGTATATGCCGCAGTTTATCATGCCGATGGCAGCGTAAACTATTTACATCGTTCCATAATATCAGCCACATCAGCAAAGTAGCTGACGGGGAAACCTTCTACGAATACAATAATCTAAAAATTGAAGATATGGTGCAGCAGAATCAGAAGATTTACATGCTGGTAAAAACCGATATGGATTACTATATTGTAATCTATGATGCAAACACCAATAAGAGCACAGTAGAAATGCTGAGCATCAAAGAAAAGAACTATGAAGGATTTATCTACACCATGGACGATGTAAAATTGTTTGCCGCTGATGACGACTATTATTATCTGCGGGATGTAGATTGATTTCTGTTCCGGTAAAATATCGGATATGTATTATCGATAGGATAATAGGATAAAAAATAACGCAGAAGACTATACAGTCGGGCAGATAGAAAAAGACCTTAAAGGTCTGACTATCTGCCCGATTTTTATTATGCGCTGACAACGTATTTTTCGATTTTAAACGATAACCGGAATGATAATGATTTGTTCCTTTACAGAAACTTGTTGCCGTTATAAATGCAATCTGTTATCGCACGACCATCGCTTCGGCTTACATACAGATTTTATAATTTACAGCACAAAAAAATCCTCCCTGTTTGTCCCAGAGAGGATTCTTTTATGTCAATCTTATAATGCGCTTACATCTACACCTTTTTCAGCGGCATAGTATTTTTGCCAATCCAGATAATACTGATAACCATTTTGCATGTTGGTCATTTCTGCAGTTTTCAAGCTTAATTCTGCCTGTCTTAATTGAATTTCAGAAATCATGCCCAGTTCATATTTTTTCTGTGTAAATTCAAAGTTTTTCTTTTCGGTTACATATTTTTGACGGCTTACTTTGTAGGCTTCGCCATCGCTGTTAATCTTAGCCAACATAGCTTTCAAGTTGTCTTCTACAGCTTGCTCCTGATTTTTGATCTCCTGATTTTTCGCTTCTACCTGATAATCAACGTTTTGGCGTTCATCACTGCCCATATCGCTGTCCACCGAATCTTTTAAATCAGCTTTGTCCCGTTCTAAGGTTTTTAAAGTATAGTTATTGTCAACGAATTTATCAATCAATGCTTCGGTATAAGCCGGTGCAGGATCAATGGCAACCGGCAGATTCATTGGCACAATTTCCAGCGGGTTGCCGGCGTTGCGGCCAATCAAAATATTAATGTTGCGTTTGACAGTACTCAGGTTTTCTTCCATGTCTTCCAGATTTTTTTCAGCTTCTTTTTTATTTGCCTGCTGCGCTTCCACATCAGTTACAATGTTCATGCCCAATTTTTGCTGCAATTCGGCAATTTGTACCGATTTATCCGCCAGTGTAATCTGATCTTCCAACAGAGCAATGGATTTTTCCAGTTGGATAGCACTTAAAGAAAGAGAAGCTGCTGTATAACGCATCTGGGTTTCCAGGTCTTTCATGGCTTTGTTCAAATCATCTTTGTCATTTTCTAAATCGTCTAAAGAATCATTGATTTGGTCAATGCCGGCCAACGCACTGTCTAAACCGGACTGCACGGAAGCGGCCATAGATTGTTCAGTCATAATTGCAGACTCTAACTGCACTTTCAAAGCAAGATAATATGGGTCTTTCTCATAATCATTTGGTTTATCTTTCATAATTTGTGCCATTAATGCTTGAATTTCAGCAGAGCTACTACCACCCATGCTACTACTATCACCCATAGAATTAATGCTGTTTTCTAAGCTATGGCGTTCGTTGCGAGTCATCTGCTCGCCTAAATCAATCTGTTTCATGTTCAGTTGTAGTTTTTGAGCGGTATCATTATAAATGACAGCCAGATCCTGAATCTGTGAAATGGTCAGCGTATTTTTGTTTTGTGTTTCTGACACAATATTGGTAGATACTGCATGGGCAGGCATTGGAACAACTGATAATCCAAAGGTTAATACCATGGTAGATGCTACCGCTTTTAATGTTTTCTTTTTCAAAAGACTCATCCTTTCAAAATATTGACTGAGCAGTCAATCCCTCTGATGAATAGAATAACACAATCTATCGCTGATTTCAATGAACAGATGTCAAGAAATTGTAGGGATTTTTTACCGCACGTGATAGATCAAACGGTACACACCTTCCTGTCCATAATCAATCAATTCCAGCCGCGCTCCCAGGCAGGTCGCCATCAAGTCAGCAGGGATGTACAGTTTGTCATCAACAAAGGTACCTACGCTGACAATGCCATCGGTTTGGTCAGCAGCGCCGTTAGCAGAACCATTGGCTGTTGTTTGTACGGTAATTTCAGCCCATTGTCCATTTGGCAGCGATAATTTTACCTGACTGGTTTCCGGGGTATATACAACTGTGCCACCAAAGGCTTCTGCCACATCCCGCACCGGCACCAAGATTACACCATCTTCGCTGATGCCGGCCACACTTTGCATTACAATAGTATCAGCATCCACACTGATAACCGGATTGCCCAGATTGATGGTAACAGTTTCTGCCATAGCTGCTGCCGGTACAGATGCCAACATAGCGCCCAATAATAAACTTCCCAATACTTTCTTTTTCATAGTCAATTCTCCTTCGTGTAACGTATTTTAGATGTTTTATTACATATAGTGAGCTTATTATAACATAAAACTCCCTTTTTGTATCCTTTTCTGTTACATCTTAAAGGAGTCTTAATAATGCAATATCTGGTAGTTGAAGATATTACTGCTGCTGTACCTATAAGTATCTGATGATTGCATTTTGCTCAGCGCAGAACGGAACCGTTGGGATGGAGGATTTTACTGATACTGTAGTGTAATACTGCATCGTCGGGAGACTGTTTGTTGCCTGCCCTCCTTCACCAGACATCTGCTTG
>USPE01000129.1 GCA_900556545.1 uncultured Peptococcaceae bacterium
AAGCGACAACTCCCTTATGGAGTATATCCTAACATAGCAGAATTGATACGTCAAGAAATTTTATGTGCTCCTGTCCCCTTGCCTAGGGTGGCGGGATTTTTTATTCTCTGCGGTAAAAAAGACTTTCCACACGAACGTCTGTATGATAAAATACAAGGCAAGAGTTGTCGCTTGGCGGTTGGTCACTTCCTGTAAAAAGGGGGGTGATGCCCTATGGTAACGTGGACAGAATTATTTGCATTCTGCTTGGTACTAATAGGCCTTGCTTCCTTGTTCAAAAACAAGTAAAGCAATAAAAAATGCCGCCCATAGTTGGACGGCATAAACCCAAAAATCGGACCAGCCGCCTGGCTAAAAGCGACAACTCCCTTATGGAGTATATCCTAACATAGCAGAATTGATACGTCAAGCATAGGTTTTATATGGAAGAAGCTGCAAACCCAACTGCGGCTTCTTTTTATTTTGCATGGTGTGCGCTATAATAAGAGAGCATGATAGTTTGCCTACAGGGAGTGAGCCAATGAAACGGATTTTGATTATAGAGGATGACAGAGATTTGAATCAGGGGTTGTGTCTGGCGCTGCAAAACAGCGTTCATCAGATCGTATCCTGTTTTGATTTACAGAGCGGCCGTCGGGCGCTGGCAGAGCAGACGGTGGATTTGATATTGCTGGATATCAATCTGCCTGATGGCAATGGGCTGACTTTTTTGCAGGAGTTGCGCAAGGGCAGCGCTGTGCCGGTAATTTTGCTGACTGCCAATGACACCGAGATGGATGTGGTCATCGGGTTGGAGCATGGTGCTGATGATTACATCACCAAGCCGTTCAGTCTGGCTATTTTGCGCGCCCGAGTATCGGCCCAGCTGCGGCGGGCTGAGCAAACTGATACTGTGCACAACAGGATTGTGCTTGACCGGTTTGTGTTCGACTTTGACCGCATGGAGTTTCAAAAAGAAGGACAGCTGATAGAGCTGAGTAAAATTGAGCAAAAGCTGCTGCGCTTGCTGGTGGAAAACAAAGGTGTTACGTTGTCCCGCGCCATGCTGGTGGACCGCATCTGGACTGACGGCGCAGAATATGTGGATGAAAACGCCTTATCGGTTACCATTAAGCGGCTGCGGGATAAGCTGGATGCTGCTTCATACATTAAAACGGTGTACGGCGTGGGCTATGTGTGGAAGGATGTGGGCCATGATTCCCATTAAAATTGCCATCGGGATATTGCTGCTGGTTGTGCTGTGCTGCGGAATGCTGCTGCTTTGGAGCCGGTATCGGCAGCGCAGATTGCTGCTGCGGCTGCAGCAGATGCTGGATGAGGCCATCGCCGGCACGTTTACTGAGCACAGCTTTGATGAAACCATGCTGTCGGCGCTGGAAAGCCGCATGGCAGATTATTTATCTGCTTCGGTCACAACCGCAATGCAGCTGCAAAAAGAGAAGGATACTATTAAGGAACTGATTTCGGATATTTCCCATCAAACCAAAACGCCCATTGCTAATATTTTGCTTTATGGGCAGCTTTTGCAGGAACAGCCGCTGCCTGCGGAAAGTCGGCAATGTGTTGCCGCTTTGCAGGGACAGGCTGATAAGCTCAATTTTTTAATTGCATCGCTGGTGAAATTGTCCCGACTGGAAACAGGCATTTTAACAGTGCAGCCGTCGTTACAGTCGTTACAGCCATTGCTGCAGGAAATAACACAGCAGTATACTGCCAAAGCGGAAGCAAAGGGTATCAGCCTGACTGTGCAGGATACTGATGAGCAGGCTGTGTTTGATTTAAAATGGACGACAGAAGCGCTGGGCAATGTGGTGGACAATGCCATTAAGTATACCCAGCCAGGCGGGACTGTGCGCATAACGGTAACCATGTACGAATTGTTCTGCCGCATTGATGTGGCAGATACCGGCATAGGCATTGCCGAGGAGGAACAGGCTTGCATTTTTTCCCGTTTTTATCGTTCACCGCAGGTGGCGCAGCAGGACGGCGTGGGCATTGGTCTGCATCTGGCGCGGCAGATTTTGTCTGATCAGGGCGGTTATATAAAAGTGTCGTCTGCGCCGGGCAAAGGTTCTGTGTTCTCTTTGTTTTTACAGTGCGTGTCTGCTGCATAGTCTGTGGGTGTGTTTGTTGAAGTTGAAAAAGAAAGCAATTCTTACAAAACTGTTAGAATTATTTTTGTTCCGGAAAGATTATGGAAAGATTCTTCCGTTAAGATAGAACTGTGATCAAAGCAGTTCTATTTTTTATGGAGCTGTATGCAAAAGCTCTGATATTGTAAAAATACAGATGCAAACAAAGGGACAAGAAATGGAGGCATGCTGTTATGACAATTTTGCAGACAAAGGATTTGCGCAAAACCTATGGCCGCGGAGAAGCCAGAGTTCATGCGCTGGATGGCGTTAATCTGGAAATAGAAAAAGGAGAATTTGTGGCCATTGTGGGCACATCCGGTTCGGGAAAATCCACGCTGCTGCATATGCTGGGCGGATTGGATCGGCCTACATCGGGCAGTGTGATGGTGGATGGCAAGGATATTTTTGCGTTAAAGGACGAAGCGCTGACAATTTTTCGGCGGCGTAAGATTGGTTTTGTATTTCAAAATTATAATCTGGTGCCGGTGCTGAATGTGTACGAAAATATTGTGCTGCCCATTGAGCTGGACGGCAACAGACCGGATGATGCCTATGTGCAGAACATTATAGAAACGCTGGGGCTGCAGAACAAGCTGCAAAATCTGCCCAACAATTTATCCGGCGGTCAGCAGCAGCGTGTGGCTATAGCCCGGGCGCTGGCTACCCAGCCTGCCCTTATTTTGGCTGACGAGCCCACCGGCAATCTGGACAGCAAAACCAGCCAGGATGTGCTGAGCCTGCTCAAGGTGACCAGCCAAAAATTTAGCCAAACCATCGTTATGATCACCCATAATGAAGAAATTGCCCAGTTGGCAGACCGCATTGTGCGCATTGAAGACGGCCGCATTGTGGTGCGTTAGGGGGTGGCGGTGATGCAGGTAAAAAATCAGAACTGTATCCGGCGGTTAAGCTGGAATGCAATGCGCGCTTCCCGTATACGAAACCTGATTGCCATACTGGCTATCGGGCTTACCGCTGTGTTGTTTACGGCGTTGTTCACCATTGCCTTATCCATCAATCATTCCATTCAGGAAGCCAATTTTCGGCAGGTGGGCGGATACAGCCACGGCGGATTCAAATATTTAACCCAAGAGCAGTTTGATCAGCTAAAAGAAGATGCTCTCATCAAGGAATACGGTTTGCGCCGCTTTGTGGGTATGCCTAATGAAGTGCCGTTTAACAAAAGTCATGTAGAAGTGGGTTACAGCGATGCCAAGCAGGCGCAGTGGATGTATTGTGTGCCTACAGAAGGCCGCCTGCCCCAGGAGGGCACCAACGAAGCAGCCACCGACACCCGCGTGCTGGAGCTGCTGGGCGTGGAGCCTGTGTTGGGCGCATCTTTTACCATGACCTTTGATGTGGACGGGCAGCCCACCACGCAGACCTTTACCCTGTGCGGATGGTGGGAATACGACGAGGCTATTGTGGCCAATCATGTGCTGATTCCGCAAAGCAGGGCAGAGGCTATTTTTGAGCAGCTGAACACCCAGGGCAATGATGGTATGACCGGCACCTGGAACATGGATGTCATGTTGAACAGCACCACGCACATTGAGCAGGACATCAATACCATTCTGGCCAATTACGGTTATCAGAGCGAGGACTACAGCAAAGAAAATTATATCCATACCGGTGTAAACTGGGGCTACACCGGCGCACAGCTGGCTGATAGCATGGACCCCATCGCTATGGCTGCAATTGTAGTTTTATTGCTGCTGATTATTTTTACCGGCTATCTGATTATTTATAATGTGTTTCAGATTTCGGTCAGCAATGATATTCGGTTTTATGGTTTGTTAAAGACCATTGGCACCACAAGCCGTCAGATAAAACGGATTGTTCGGCAGCAGGCGTTGCTGCTGTCGTTGGTGGGCATTCCGCTGGGCCTGTTGCTGGGCTATAGCTTGGGTGTGCAGCTAACACCGATAATTTTGAGTCGATTTAACGGTGTTGTAGTGGATGCCATATCTGCCAGTCCTGTCATTTTTATCGGTTCGGCATTGTTTGCGCTGTTTACTGTGCTGCTCTCCTGCCGCAAGCCAAGCCGCATGGCAGCAAAGGTTTCACCGGTAGAAGCGGTGCGCTATACCGAGGGCGGCAATGGGAATCGGCAGCAGCGCAAAGGGCAGAAAGGCTTGTCGCTGCGGCGTATGGCCTGGGCAAATTTGGGACGCAATCGGGCCAAAACAGTGGTGACCATCATCTCTTTATCCTTGGCGGTGGTGCTGCTGAACCTGACCGTTACCTTTACCAATGGCTTTGATATGGATAAATATATTTCCCGCAGTATGGTGTCTGACTTTGTAGTGGGCGATGCCAAATATTTTCAGACCGGCAATATCTTTTCTGCCGACATGGCTGTTTCAGAAGATGTGATTGGGCTGCTGCAAAACCAGGGCGGCATTGAAAATGGAGGACGCATTTATGGCAATACCTCCACAGTGCGGGAATTTGTGACAGAAGAATATTATCGTGGCATGCACGGGCGATGGAACGATGAAGAAACGCTGGACCGGATGGTGTCGCAGGAAACCCGCGATGCAGCAGGAAAACTAATGGATGGGGCGCAAATCTATGGTATGGAACGCTATGCGCTGGAAAAACTTACGCTGCTGGATGGTGATATCAGCAAGCTGTTTGAGCCCAATGGCCGTTATATTGCCGCTGTGTACTATTATGATGATTATGGCAATCCAGAACTGGATTCGCACTGGGCAAAGGTGGGCGATACCATTACCCTGCGCTATGTAGATGAGTGGACATACGTAGAAAATGAATCGGGCGAAGTGATGATGCAGCCCGTATCCTGGCGCGATGCAGAATATCAGGTGGCAGCGCTGGTGGGTGTGCCCAATGCTATGAGTTATCGTTATTTTGGTACGGATGCGTTTATCCTCAATGACCAGACCTTTATCCAGGACACAGGTACCAGCTATATTATGCAGTACAGCTTTGATACAACGGCAGAAGGCACTGCGGCCATGGAAGCATTCTTGGCAGATCTTACAGAAACAAAGATGCCGCAGATGGATTACGAAAGCAAATTGACCTATGCCGAAGAATTTCAATCGCTGCAGTCCATGTTTTTGCTGCTGGGCGGTACACTGAGCTTTATTATTGGCGCAGTGGGCGTGCTGAACTTCTTTAACGCTATTTTGACCGGCATTTTGGTGCGGCGCAGAGAATTTGCCGTACTGCAGTCCATTGGCATGACAGGCGCCCAATTAAAGCAAATGCTTGTCTGGGAAGGGCTGTATTATGCCATGCTGGCAACCTTGCTGTCACTGGTGCTGAGTGTTGCTGCAGGTCCGTTGGTAGCCGTTGTTTTAAGCAAGATGTTTTGGTTCTTTAGCTATCACTTTACCATATTGCCTGTGCTTTGTCTGGTTCCGGTGTTTGCAGCGCTGGGAGCAGGATTGCCGCTGATGATGTATCATTATGTGTCTAAGCATTCCATTGTGGAACGGCTGCGGCAGACAGAAGGTTAATGAAATTGTTTGTAATGTTCCATTATCGGGAGATTGTTTGTTGCCTGCCCTCGTTCACCGGACATTTGCTTGTCGGTCTGCCTCACTTTGGACTGCGTCCAGTTCGGCTAGACAGACTGCGCATCTGTCC